>NZ_JAUBRJ010000014.1:46145-130579 GCF_036701805.1 Microcoleus sp. N3A4 | reverse complement strand
TATTTTGAGAAAAGTAGCAACAATGTTAGGGCTTGACCTTGACGGAGTTGGTAGGGGTGTTTTGACAGCGCCTTCAAGAATTACCTTTTGGTAGTTTCTTTAGAATCCCTGCTGCTTTAGCACAGGGAGTGTCAATTATGACGAATTAGTGGGGTTGCGTTTTCGATCGCTCTCGTTTTTGCCTGACGTATACGGGGAAGAGGTAACGCCATAGGGCTAATTGAGGGGTGTCATACCTCGATCGCCCATTGATATCAATTATTTACGGGGTGCATCACTCTGCTATCGCAATCCTCGCATCAGCCGCCTCTCTCGAGCGAGACCAGAATCCTTGCAGTGCGAGCCAGAAAGCTCGCCTATAATGCAAGCAAATCATTTAGGATTGCTATAGTTGCGAGATCGCTAATTTAAGGCACGATCGTTGATAATATCAGTGGATGCCTCTAGATAGGAGCGGACATCCATTGTGATGGTGAAGTAAAAAAAACATCAAACGGTAGCAACAAAAACAGTAACTATAAAAATAATTTAACAAGCTATTTTGACACAGGGAAGTGAATATGTTTAACGCAACTGAACTGCTGATTCATGCTTTTGTAAATCGGCTGATTGAAGGCTACCGCTACACCTACGGCGGCTTCAAATCTGACTATGGTGAAATTATTGCTTGGGTAGCGAGTATGGCTTTGGAAAATATTGCTAATAGCGATGCTCTTTACCACAATGTGGAACACACTATTTTAGTGACCTTGGTGGGACAGGAGATTCTGCGCGGCAAGCACATCCGCGAGGGAGGTGTTTTATGTGAACATTGGCTGCATTTCCACATTGCTTTGCTGTGTCACGATATCGGGTATGTCAAGGGGGTTTGTCGGCAAGATCGAACTGATTTGAGACTGTA
Source organism: Microcoleus sp. N3A4 (assembly GCF_036701805.1). Lineage (NCBI taxonomy): Bacteria > Bacillati > Cyanobacteriota > Cyanophyceae > Oscillatoriales > Microcoleaceae > Microcoleus > Microcoleus sp. N3A4. The sequence goes on along the minus strand of NZ_JAUBRJ010000014.1, from coordinate 129,678 downwards.
TGCAACGGGGATAGAGGATTTGCAAGTGAAGCTACCTCCGGGGGCGACGGATGCGAGTTTGACTCCTTATCATGTCGATCGGGCAAAAATGTTTATTGACGAGCGTTTTGGCGGTCACAAATTGATTGATGCTGAGCTGGTTAAACGTAATATTGAGCTGACTCGTTTCCCGGTTCCTGCGGATGAAGATTATCAAGATACTGCGAATTATCCGGGTTTAGTTCGCGCTGCTGATTTAATCGGCCAGTTGAGCGATCCGCGATATTTGCAAAAGGTTGCTGCGTTGTTTTACGAGTTTGAGGAGACTGGTCAAAATCAGGTTTTGGGGTATCGCACTCCTGGGGATTTGCGCGAGGGGTATCCTAAGTTTTATTGGAATGTGGTTTATCGGTATGTCAAGGATGCGATCGGCTATTTGGAACTGACGCAGCAGGGGAAACAAGTTGTTGCTAATTTGAGCGCGAATGTGTTCCGGGTGGAGCATTCTCAGGTAGAAGTTGAGGATATGGCTGTCGCTAATTAAATTGAAACAGGACTCATGCAGATGTCACCTTAGATCGAGGTTTGTAGTTGCGCTTCAGCGCTCCGGATCACTGAAGCGCAACTACAAACCTAAATCCTGTTGATATTGCAGCGCTAAATCTTCGATGAGTTCAACCATTGCGCGAACCATAGGCATTTTAGTGAGCATCTCGATCCAATACCATTGTCCGTTGGGATTGAGTTCGATAAAATAGAGCGTGTCGTCCTCGTCGCGAATGATATCGAATGCACCAAAATTTAAACCAAACTCGTCAAGCATTTGATGAAGTTTGTTGAGATAGTCGATCGGCAGCTTGTCGGGAACGTGAACCAGTTTATCAGGTTCGATGACGCGCCAATCCAAAGTCACGTCGGCATCGTTGGTATGTTCGGCATCAATGCGGCAGACAAAATCATGCTTACCAATTAATGTAACGCGATATTCTGCCTTCTTTTGAATTCGTTTTTGAATGAAAACGGGTGCTAGTCGAATACTCTCTCGAAATGCTAAGAGTGTTTCTACATCAATGGGGCGAGTATAGCAACCGTACTGCTTTTCATCATGTAGAAAACCCGAGTAGCGCATCGGTTTGACAATGCACTTTCCCTGTTGAGTCACAAAGTTACAAGCCGCTTCGTATGAATTTGTGACAAGTGTTGGAGGGATGGTAATTCCCAGCTTGTGAGCAATTGGAATCTGATTTATTCGATGGGATGGCAATCTAATTTTGTAGTAGTTATTGACCCATCTAGCTTTGGGATAAAGTCCAGAAAGTGAATAAATCAAAGATTCTGTTTCCTGTTGACAATACTTGATTGCCCAATCATCATCAACTTCTGGGAATACAGCATAATTATCTGGCTTTCTCCACCAAATTACGCCGACTTCTTGCACTTCTCTCAAGGAGTCTTCAAAAAACAAAAAACTTTGACTGGGATTGCCCGAAGCTTGCCACTCATAAAAGTATTTACTTTTTTGAATAAAACTTTCTGAGTTCAATCGAATTGCTCGAATATTCGATTTTTGCAATTCGTTGATAATAACATCCGCATGAATGTCAGTTTCGGAAGTCACAATTAAAAGGTCGGTCATAACCAAATCTATGGAAATAATGTTGACAATGAAAGACCTGTAATGCAAAAATTCATACAGGTCTTTCAAGAAACGAAAGGACGATAAAAATAACCAGTTAACCAGACAAAAATCTAGTCGTCCTCTTGCTGGTCTTCATCACTCTGACCAGTCCAACTACCAGTGGAAGAGCTCTTAGTACACCAGGAGCCGCTCATGGAGGTGATGTTGGAAGTCTGCGTGCTGGGATCGTAGCTAGATTGCTCTTCGGAGATGTCGTACTTCGACAAAATGCTCAGGTGCATCATCAAAGGATGTGCTTTTTTGTCAAGAGCGATCTGGGTAGTTTTCATAAGTTAAAAATTTTTGAGCGATGGTTCTACATTCACAATGCTACAGTTTGCAAATTAATTTGTATAGTCGAAAAAAGTCGGATAAAGTCGGATAATGCAGAAATTTTTAATAGCTATTCAACCGTTTTTGTATTTAAGGCGAAAATAGTCGGATCTAGACGGTTATAATTTTATTATTGCGAGGTTGCGAGGAAACCTGATGAACGTTAAAGAAGCACTGGCTTTTGCAGATGAAGTGGTCTTTGCAAAAACTGGCAAGCATTTAGATGATATGCAAGTTGGCGTGATTGAGGGCGTTCTGAAGCGGCAAAAGTACGGCGATATTGCTCAAACGCTTAACTGTACTGAGGGTTATGCTAAAGATGTGGGCTACGAGCTATGGGAGTTCTTCTCTGATGCTTTTGGAGAAGAGGTTAATAAATTAAATTTGCGATCGGCACTGATTCGCAAGTCAAGGATTAGCAACGTTACTGGTAGCGTTATTAGTGGCAATCATGTCGCTCGTGGTCATGTAATCGGAGCTCTGAATGTCTGCACGTCACAGGAAGAGTCGCCTGAGTTTTTGCGGGGAAAGCGGCAGGCGAAAATTGAGGCGATCCAACGCTTGCAAGCAATAGGATTGAGCGATGAGCAAATCGCGCAATGTTTGGATCTGACGCTAGAAGAGATTCGACAAGTCGATTTGACAGAATAGAATATAGAGCAAAGGCTAATGGCTGATGGACTTCATTATCGATCGGCTCAAGCTTGGATAGAGCATCCGATATCCAGTTTTGGTAACTCGCCCAATCCATTTTCCCAATGGGTTAAAATAAGAGGTAAGTCATTTTCAAAGAGATTGACAATGAGATTCATTAACCCCAAAACCGATTTTGCCTTCAAAAAAATATTCGGCTCCAATCAAAGCAAACCAATCTTAATCAGCTTTCTGAATGCCATGATTTATGATGGCCATCCCACCATCACCGACCTAGAAATCATCGACCCGTATTTAGCATCGAGAGTCCAGTATCTCAAAGACTCTTACCTGGATGTCAAAGCCAGACTTGCAGGAGGCGCAACTGTAATTATCGAGATGCAAGTTTTAAATGTAGAATCTTTTGCGAAACGGGTGGTTTACAATACTGCGAAAACTTACTCAACTCAACTGATTCGCGGTGAAGGTTACTTTAAGTTAAAACCTGTAATTGCTTTGACAATTACAGATTTTGAAATGTTTGATAATGACCGAGAAGTAATTTCTCACTTTGTGTTCAAGGAGAAAAAGCGTTTATTTGATTATGTCGATCCAGAGATAGAACTGATCTTTATCGAGTTGCCCAAATTCAACAAACAATTGGATGAATTAGAAACTTTGACTGATAAGTGGATTTATTTTATGAAAAATGCTCCCAGTTTGGAAGTGATACCGCAAACAATGGAAACAGTCTCGGAAATACAGCAAGCCTTTGCTATTGCTAATGAAACTAACTTGAATCCAGAGGAGTTGGCAGATTTAGAAGCACGCGAAAGGTATATTCTGGATCAGCAGGGAATTTTGCGAAAGGGAATTGAAGAAGGAATGCAGCTAGGAATGCAGCAAGGAATGCAGCTAGGAATGAGAGAAAAAGCTCTAGAAATTGCTAGGCAACTTCTGAATGTACTTGACAATCAAACCATCAGTCAAACTACTGGTTTGAGCGTTGAAGATATCCAAAACTTGCGGGAGGAATGAAAGCAAGGGAAAAAGTACGATCGCACAATTACTCTACTTGTTCTCGTTACCAGCTTAAGCCTGGTAGCGCAGGTTTTTGAGGCTCTGGCTCTTTGATTGAGAATGACGCTAAATATTAACTCTCATCCACCAAATACTCAAGGATAAGTCTGCCCTCTCTCTAAAGGAAGATTTCATTAAACGAGTAAATTCCGTATGATGCTGTAAAAGTCAGTCAGAGGGGAAAGCTATCTCCGACTCTAGCTCCGAATAACTGACCAATCTTACAATATAAAAAAATACATCTCATGACACCAGTCACTCCCAATCAAACTTCCTCTCAATACGAAGTTAGCGAACCAGATAAAAAAATTGAGTCTCTGGTAGAAGAAGTTAAGCCAGAAAGCGAACTGGATTTAGAATTCCTCTACACCAGAGACATTGAATTCCGACAAGAAACAATTTATTTCCTTGTAGTCGATCGCTTTTACGATGGCGACCCCGCAAATAACGAAGGCCCAAACCCAGAACTTTACGATCCAGAAGGCAAAGATTGGGGCAAATATTGGGGCGGCGACTTGCAGGGAGTTATCGACAAACTCGACTACTTAAAAGATATGGGTGTTACCGCAGTTTGGCTGACTCCGCTGTTCGAGCAAGTAGAAGCATTATTTGTCGAACAAGCAGCGATTCACGGCTACTGGACTAAAGATTTCAAGCGACTAAATCCCCGTTTTATTGCCCAAGGCGACAATCCTTCTGTAAACCAAACACAAGAAACCAAAGATACCGTATTTGACAAATTAGTATACGAGTTGCACCAGCGAAACATGAAACTCGTGCTCGATATTGTCTGCAATCACAGCAATCCAGATTTTAGCGGCAAAAAAGGGGAACTCTACGACGACGGCGTAAAAATAGCTGACTTTAACGACGATGAAGATGACTGGTATCACCACTACGGCGAAGTCACAAACTGGGAAGATGAATGGCAAGTCCAAAACTGCGAACTGTCTGGTTTAGCAACTTTCAACGAAAACAATATTGCCTACCGCAATTACATTAAATCAGCAATTAAACAATGGCTGGACAGAGGTGTTGATGCTTTGCGGGTTGATACAGTCAAGCATATGCCTATTTGGTTTTGGCAGGAATTCAATGCTGACATTTTAACACACAGACCTGATGTTTTCATTTTTGGCGAATGGATTTACAGCGACCCTAGAAACGATCGTTCTGTGGAATTTGTCAACGAGTCGGGGATGACTATTTTAGATTTTGGTCTGTGCGTGGCAATTCGAGAAGTATTGGGAAAGGGTGCTGAAGCGGGATTTAGCTTAGTCCAAGATGTACTGGATCTGGATCACCGCTACTACGGGGCGACGGAGTTGATTACTTTTATTGACAACCACGATATGCCGAGGTTTCAGTCGTTGAATCCCGATCCAGAAATGCTGCGGTTAGCCATAGGTTTCATTATGACGACTCGCGGCATTCCCTGCATTTATTACGGCACCGAACAGTATCTGCACGATGATACAGAAGGGGGAAATGACCCTTACAACCGCCCGATGATGGAAAAGTGGGATACTGAGTCGCCGATTTACCGAGATGTGCGGTTGCTGTCTGGATTGCGGCGGCTGAATCCAGCTATTTCGATGGGGAGTCAGTGGCAAAAATATCTAACTGCTGATGTTTATTGTTACGTGCGCCGCTATCGCGATTCTGTGGTGTTTGTAGCGATGAATCGCGGCAATGCTGTTACAGTTGAAGAGGTTGATACTGAACTGCCTGATGGAGAGCATACGGAGGTTTTATCGCGCCGCAAGTTTGAAGTTAAAGACGGGATGCTGTACAATTTAGAGTTGGGTGCGCGGGAAGTAATGATTTTTAGCCGCGTCGGAGAGCGAGTTAAGGCGACAACTATTGTGCGGGCGCAGCTTAACAGCGTTAAAACTCAGCCTGGGGAAAGAATTGTGGTGATTGGAGATTGTCCTGAATTGGGGAATTGGGATATTAGTAAGGGTTACCCGTTGGAGTATATCAATACTAATACTTGGTTTGGGGAAATTCCTTTTAATGAAAGTGCGGGGAAGTTGATTTCTTATAAGTATGCGCTGCTACGGGAAGGACTATCGCCACTGCGAGAAAATCTGGTTTGTCGCCGCTGGGTTTTAGTTTCGGAAGGGACTGTGAAATGGCGGGATAAGTGGGCGAGTGGACGCGAGTCGTGATTTTTAATCAACAGGCTTTCCGGCCTGTTTTACCAGTTTTTAATGAACAGGCAAGATGCCTGTTCCACAACCAAGTTTCTGTTTTGTGGAACGGGCATCCTGCCCGTTGCTGATATTACGAGTTTAGAGCGATCGCAGCTTCTGGGCCAAAACATCGACATAAGGTTCGCTGCTGTGATGGTTCACAACCATTTCGCAGCCGCGCTGCGCTTGAGATTCAGCTTCTTGAGGATTTTTTAGCAAATGGACGATCGCCTCCCGCAAACCTGCTGCATCTCCCACCTCTACCACTTTGGCAATATCCGGGGTGGCTAAATAATCGACCATACCTTGAGTCCGAGTAATGACGACCGGCCGCTTGCAGGCCATTGCTTCCAGCAAACCCTGCACTCCAGCAGCATATTTATTGTCCGCCAAACAAACTGCAATTACGTCTGCATCGCGGTAAAGCTGCACTAAATCCGGCCATTCGTAGAACTTGCGGGACATATTTTCTGGCATAGTATCGGGGAAAGCTTGCGATAAAGCTTTGGCATCTTTAGAAAAACCGCTAATTTTTACGTCAACATCTAAGTCAGCAGTTGCTGCTGCTAAAAGTCGGTAGTCGCGCTTTTCTAATCCGACGCTAACAATCGTTTGCCGCTTTTTCTCGCCAGAAACGGGGCCGGGTGTGAAAAACTGGGTGTCTGTCTGGTCTAGATGCACTAAAATTTGGGATTCAGGTAAAGCTAAATAACTGCGGAGGAAGTCAGTTTGAGGGCTGGCGCAGGCCATGAACACGTCAATTTTGTCAGCTAAACCGAATAGTTTGAGGGCGACGCGGCCGCGCAGCCGATCGATATTGTGGAAATGTACAACAATTTTCGGGCGATCGGGCAATTGGCCGCAAACCGCCGCCACTGGAATCCCAATATCCTCGCCGTTACAAAATATCACGTCGTCGCTGCTGACTTGCTCGGACAATTTGCGCGCGGCGGCCCAATGTTCGGGTTTAGAAGAAATTTTCGATCGCAGCTTGTCACTCAACGATATCGCTTCGCCATCCGGGGCATGAACGGTGGCATTTAAGCTGTCTCTGAGGGCCCGCAGGACGTGGCGAGGGCATTTGCCGAGTTGTGCATCGCGGTCAATTCCATCTAGGTCTATTTTGCGACCTAATGCCAAATGGTATTTCAAACTATTCTCCTTATAATTATCCTGGTGCAGGCACAAATTATCTAACCTCAGAAGATTCTATCCTCTGCTGTTGAAAGTGCTAGTGCGATCGATCAGTCGATCAGTCGATTTTAGATTTTAGATTTTAGATTTGACTCTACAGATGAATCTGGGAGGGGAGCATCCCAATTTGGTAAAAAGCGTTTTTTAGGAGCGCTCACGTCGTCTCGCTCGCGGTAGGGATCGTTCGCTATAGACGCTCGCACTGAATACGATCCAAATATATTATTCTGATGCAACCGTCCACGATCTGAAAGCAAAAATGGGATGCTCCCTCTGGGGGGTTCTCCCTAATGTCTAAATTTTTGTGAGTTCCACCAATCCGGTCTGGGGCTTGTATCGCAACGGCGCTGGTCGATTTGAGATTTGAGATTTGAGATTTGAGATTTGAGATTTGAGATTTGAGATTTGAGATTTGACTCTACAGATGAATCTGGGGGGTTCTCCCTAATGTCTAAATTTTTGTGAGTTCCACCAATCCGGTCTGGGGCTTGTATCGCAACGGCGCTGGTCGATTTGAGATTTGAGATTTGAGATTTGAGATTTGAGATTTGAGATTTGACTCTACAGATAAATCTCGGGGGTTCTCCCTAATGTGTGAATTTTTTTGAGTTCCACTAATCCTGTCTGGGGCTTGTGTCGCAACGGCGCTGATGTTTAGGAAACCGGGTTTATCGACACCCGCGCGCAAATCCTGCACGAGTCAAAAACAGTGACACGCGCCGATCGATTCCAAGGACTTAAGCTTTTATGCTGAAGTTAGCTAAAAAATTTATGTTTAACCTGATGTATATTTCTCCAGAGCAAGACCAAAAAATTCGCTATACCCTGCGCGAGTGCGGTCAAGAAGCTTACAAACTCGCAGCCGAACCTTTTGAAGTTTCCGAGAAAGGGCCCAACGACTACGTGACGAGTATCGATCAATACCTAGACCGACAACTATCGGCAGCATTTAGCGCTTTGTTTCCTGAAGACGGCACGATCACCGAGGAAAATGCCGCCTCCAGAGCAGCTTACCGCGCCAATTACCAGCGCCTCTGGTGCATCGACCCCCTCGACGGGACTGAAGAATTTATTCGGGGAAAACTGCACTACGCTTCGATGGTGGGGCTGCTGCTTGAAGGGGAACCGGTGGCCGGCTGGCTCTACGCCCCGGCTTTTGACCAAATGTATTTTGGCGGCAAAGATTGGGGATTGTTCCAAAGTGTGGGAGATCAAGCGCCGCAGCCGATCGCCCTGTGCCCACCCCCGGCTCCGACAGCGGAAAATTGTAAAATTATTCTCGGAGACAAAGACCAGAAAAACTACGCCCGGGCGATCGCCCAAAGCATCCCGGGAGCCGAATTTTACTCGCTGGGCAGCTTTGGTTTAAAAGTGATGGAAGTTATCTTCGGTCGAGCCGGTTTGTACCTGTATCTCAACGGCAGAGTTAAAGTGTGGGATACCGCCGGCCCTCTGGCATTAGCAAAAGCAGCCGGATTGGTTTGTTGCGACTTGCAAGGTCAACCGCTGAGGTGGACGGCAGATGCGATCGAGCCGGAGACTCTGGCCCACACGCAGTCAATCGCGATCGGCTGGCCGGATTACATAGAACCTTTGTTGGGCAAAATTCAACAGGCAGTGACAGGCTTGTAAACCCGATTAAGATTAAAGAATCTGCCGATTTTACGTGAAGCGGGCCTCTGCACCCTTATCATCAATAATTAAAGGAGCAACAGATTGTTTGTGTTCCCAAACATCGATCGTTCCCTAGCTGTTGGGTGTCGCCTAATCATATTTCCCACCTCCGCGAGTTTGCATGAAGACAGAAGCTTTCAGTGAGCTGTTCCCCCTATTTAAGGGTGCTAACCCAGAAACCTTGGGAGGGCTGCTATCAAATGCCGTCAAGCATGAGTATCCCCCGGGCCGAGCTGTGGTGATGGAGGATTCTTGGGGCAACGCGATTTACTTTGTCGTGTCTGGCTGGGTAAAAGTCCGCCGCTTGTCAAACGATCGAGCTGTATCAATGGCTATTTTAGGACGGGGTGCCTTCTTCGGCGAAATGGCCATTCTTGACGAATCTCCCCGATCGAATGACGTACTTGCTCTATCGCCCGTGCGGCTTCTGAGCGTCACAGCTCAGCGATTTATCCAAACCCTGTTTAAAGATCCGCAATTGCACCACCGGATGCTGCAACTGATGGTGCGGCGACTCCGCCAAACCAATCTCCGCTATCAACTCCGCAACCGCCAGCCAGCGGTTAAACTAGCAAATACTTTAGTCGAGCTGGCAGAAAACTACGGTCAGAAAACTGCTGAGGGCAAAGATATCTTCAATATTCCTTATGAAGACTTAGCTGATGTCACAGATATCACCCTAGATGAAACCAGCAAAATTATGGAAAAACTCGATAGTAAAGGTTGGATCAAAATCGATCCAGACCGCCAAACTATCCATTTGATCAACCTCAAGCACTTGATTAATTTGGCAAGTCAATGACTGATGTTACTTCTTTGGATACCTCGTCGGCTGCCGGCAACCGTCAGGGGCAACTAACAGCACCGACAATTCAATATTCGGTGGCGATGCCCAATCCTGAATCCCACCTGTTTGAAGTAACTTTGCGCGTGCAAGGTTGGTCGCAGCCGGTTCTGGATTTAAAAATGCCTGTCTGGACTCCCGGTTCTTACTTGGTTCGAGAGTACGCCCGCCACCTGCAAGATTTTAGATCCCAGGCGGGCGATCGAGCTTTACCTTGGCGCAAGCTCAGCAAAAATCACTGGCAAATCGAAACTAATTCGGTGTCAGATGTCACGGTTTGCTACCGCATTTTTGCCAACGAACTGACAGTGCGAACCAATCATTTAGACTTGACTCACGGTTATTTCAATCCGGCGGCTTTGTGCTTTTTCTTGCCCGGTTTTGAGCGCAACTGCTACACCGTAACAGTTGTGCCTCCGCAGCCGGAATGGCGCACCGTTACAACTTTGCCGCCTGTTTCCGACCAAAATCTTACTTTCGCTGCTGCGGATTTTGATACCCTTGTCGATAGTCCTTTTGAGATTGGCTGTCACAAAGTATACGAGTTTGAAGTGATGGGAAAACCCCACCAGCTAGTTGTTTGGGGAAAAGGCAATTTAGAACCCGATCGGGCGATTCGAGACATCCAAAAAGTTATCGAAGTCGAGGCAAAAATGTTCGGCGGTTTGCCTTACGAACGCTATGTGTTTTTCCTGCATTTGTCCGGCTCTGGTTTTGGCGGTTTGGAACACAAAGAGAGCTGCACTCTGAACTATCCGCGTTTTGGCTTTCGGGCTAAAGAAAAGTACGAACGCTTTATTCAGTTGGTGGCTCACGAGTTTTTTCATCTCTGGAATGTCAAACGCATTCGACCGAAAGCTCTCGAAGTATTTGACTACGAAAAAGAGAATTACACTCCTTCTTTATGGTTCTCTGAAGGTACTACAAGTTATTACGATTTGGTGATTCCTTTTCGCTCTGGTCTCTACAGCGTGAAAGGTTTTTTCCAAAGTATGGCTAAAGAAATCACTCGCTTGCAGACGACTCCGGGGCGGAGCGTGCAGCCTGTCAGCGAGTCGAGCTGGGATGCTTGGATTAAACTTTATCGCCGGGATGCTAACAGCGACAACTCGCAGATTTCCTATTATTTGAAAGGGGAAGTTGTTTCGTTTTTGCTCGATTTGTTGATTCGAGCCAGACACGGCAACGAGCGATCGCTCGACGATGTGATGCGTTTGATGTGGCAGCAGTTTGGCAATGCTAATTCGGCCCAAAATGGCGATTTTGACCTGAAGTCGGAAACAGACGCCAAGGCGGCGCATCTGACATCAAACGGAGAGTTAAATGCTCATTCGCTGCCCGCAGAAATAGGCTTTACTCCCGAAGAGTTGCAAAGTGCGATCGAGTCCGTCGCCGGCATCGATTTGAGCGACTTTTTCGCCCGCTATATAGACGGTACAGAAGAGTTACCTTACAACAAATATCTCGAACCTTTCGGGCTGCAAATTTGGGTAGATGAAACTGACCGAACGCCTCGCATCGGTTGGACGTTGGGAACGGAAAACGGGAGGGAAATGGTTAAATTTGTTGAAGTAGGAGCTCCGGCACAATTGGCCGGAATTGACGCTGGGGACGAGTTGCTGGCGATCGAAGGTTTTCGGGTAAATGCAGAACAAGCGGGCGAGAGGCTTAAAGATTTCAAGCCTGGGGATATCGTCTCGGTGACAGTTTTTCACCAAGACGAACTGCGGACTTGTCGCGTTACTCTCGCCCCGCCGCGACCTGGCCGTTACTCGATCGTGCCGCTGGAACAGCCCACCGCTATTCAGAAACAAAACTTTACTGGATGGCTGGGAGTTCCTCTATCGAAATTGTGACATCATGGTTAGTAGTCAGTTGTTATTTGGCAGTTGGCAGTTGGCAGTTGGCAGTTGGCAGTTGGGCGTTGCCATTAGCTAATAACAACTAACAAATAACAACTAACAACTAACAACTATAGCAATCCTAAATGATTTTCTTCCATTATACGCGAGCTTTCTGGCTCGCACTGCAAGGATTCTGGTCTCGCTCGAGAGAGGCGACTGATGCGAGGATTGCTATAACAACTAACTAATAACAAATAACAAATAACCAATTACCAATTTTGATTATGCAAACCCCACCTCCTCCATCAATTACGCCCCGCCAGATGAATCTGCTGAGAATTGTTGCTTCTATGGCCTGGGCTGACGGCGAACTCGCCACAGAAGAAGTTAATTTAATGCTCGATCGCTTTTGCGGTTTGTTTGCCCCAGATACCGACGGACAACAAATGCAACAAGAATTGCGGGATTACATCATGCAAAATATCCCCCTTGACGAGTTGATCGGTCAACTAGAAACTCAAGATGAAAAGGAATTAGTCCTGCAACTCGGCTATGAAGTGATTTCATCTAGTTCTCGGACTCCCGACGAACCAAAAATTAACGCAGAAGAAGCCGCAGCTTATCAAAAATTAGTGCAGTTGCTGAATCTTTCAGAGGATGCGGTCAAGCGTATTGAAGGAGAAGCATCGGCGGGAGATACTTCGGAGGGAATTGTCGAGAAGATGGCTCAAAAATTAGAAAAGTTCATCAAAGGCTAGTTCGGGACTTGCGCGCGCTTGGCTTAGAAACCCGGTTTCTTCCTAGATTTCTTGTTAATAAACCTCGGATTTTTCGTAGAAACCGGGAATAAGTCCCCCATCCGTAAGTCTTGTTACATATAGCCTTTCTCAAAAAGATGAGGTATGACTGACAGCTTAACATAACCACCCAGACGCTTGAGGGCTGAAGCCCAACAACGTACCTCATCTTTCGCTCGAACCGCTATAAGTATCGCAATAATAATTTTCTGAGTGCAAGTATTTACAACTAAAACTGAAGGTAAAGGAACGGCTCTTCCGTATTTAGTGTGCCAAACTATTAGTTTAAGTAGTTAAAACCCAAGCTATGTATGAATCGAAGGAGAAAATGGCTCAAAATTAACTAAAGTAAGACCGGAAATCCTTGCTCTGTAAAAATTTATGCCATTAATTTCAGATAAATGAGCAGCGGTAAGTACGGAAGACCCAGGTGCGCGGTGCACCCTACTAACTCCTGTTGATTGTTTACTAAAAAAATTCTCGCAAAGCTGGAATTAAATACTGTGTCAAAGTAAAGGCATCTACTCCTAATTCCGTCCGTTCTTTGGCAGCCATGATTCCGGCTCGAGCGTGCCACCAAACTGCTGTTGCAGCAACTGATTCGACGGCGGATTTGCGGGCGATCGCAGTTGCTAACAGTCCCCCTAACAAGCCTGTGAGAACATCGCCGCTGCCGCCTCTGGCGAGGGCTGGGGTGCTTTCGGGATTGAGGTAAGTGATGGTACGATCGCCTTCATCCTGAAAACAAATGCAAACTTTGGCTCCTTTCAACAATACGACTGCACCGGTGAGCTGAGCCGCTTGTTGACTTGCGGCAATTCGATCGCCGGTTTCATCGGCTAATTCGGGAAATAAACGCTTGAATTCGCCCGGGTGAGGCGTGATAATTGTTAGTGCACAGCGTTCGGACAAAATGGGGACTGTGCCGAGTTGAGCGAGGATATTTAAACCGTCGGCATCTAACACGAGAGGTCGATCGCTCTCCAGTACAGATTCTACAGCTATTGCCGCTTCCAATGTCAGACCTGGCCCTGCGGCGATCGCATCATAGGTGCTCAAATCAATGGCTACTGGCAACTCGCTAATTGCACCGCTTTGGGTTTCGGGACATCCTATAACTAATGCCTCTGGCAACTGACTGCTCAACATCGGTTTAATCGACTCAGGAACAGCAATTGACAGCATTCCGACACCGCTGGCTCTTGCTCCCAATGCTGCCAAAATTGCGGCTCCGCTGTAGCGGCGGGAACCTGCAATAATTAGTAAGTGACCGTTGGTGTATTTGTGCGAAATTGGCGATCGGGGTAACGGCAAATGCTGAGTTGCGAATGCTGTTGTAATGCGTTGTATTGCTGGCTTTTCGCCCAATATTGCTGCAATATCTGCTGCGGGAATATCAAAATCAATTAATTCGGAACTGCCGATATATTCTAACGCTCTGTCTTGCAGAAATGCCTGTTTCCACAAACCCAAGCAGAATGTATGTTTTGCCCGGATTGCCATTCCCAAAACTTCTCCGGTATCTGTATGAATTCCCGATGGAATGTCTACACTGAAAACGGGTATATTTAAATTATTTATTTCGTCAATAGCTGCGGCAGTAGCGTTATTAATTTCTCGTTCTAATCCAAATCCAAATAAACCATCTACGAGCAAATCGCAGTTTTTTAGCGGTTCAATTTTGTCAACAAATGGAATATTTAAAGAACGCGCATAATCAGCGTGACTTTTTGTGAGTTCTTTTAGTTTAGAAAACGGGCAGTAAATAACTACTTGGAACCCTTGAAAGTGCAATTCGCGGGCAACAACCAAAGCATCGCCGCCGTTGTGTCCCGGCCCAACCAAGACGCCGATAACTGGCAATTGAGAATTAACAATCTTTTTCTCTTCTTCCCTTTTCCTTCTATCCGTTAAATCCCGTACACTGCTAGTTGCCGAATTTCCTTCCCCCTTCAAAAGCTCCTGAATGCGTCTAGCAATCAGTCCCGCGACTTTTTCCATTAAAGCTGCGACTGGCATTCCAGCAGCAAAAATTCTCGTTTCTATTTGCCGCATTTGGTCGGCGGTGACAACAAATTTTTCAATAGTCATATTAGTGCTAAAATTTCAGCTAACAGCAGCAGTGGCAAGTTGTAGTATTCTTGTGGTATAATAAATTAGCTCGATCGAACTAACTCACAGTAAAATAGCAATTTCTCTCCAACCATGAACAAGATAGTTGTAGGCCTCTCCGGCGGGGTCGATAGTTCCGCAGCAGCCGCAATTTTACACCATCAGGGATATGAAGTGGTGGGTTTAACGCTGTGGTTGATGAAGGGCAAAGGTCAGTGCTGCTCTGAGGGAATGGTCGATGCAGCTAAAATTTGCGAAGATTTGGGCGTTCCCCACCACATTGTTGACAGCCGCGAGGTCTTTCAGGCAAGTATTGTCGATTATTTGGTGGAGGGTTACAGTGCAGGAATTACGCCTCTGCCTTGTTCGCAGTGCAATAAAACTGTGAAGTTCGGCCCGATGCTCAAGTATGCTCGCGAAGAACTCGGAATTGAAAAAATCGCTACAGGCCACTACGCTCGCATTACTTACGATGCTGATACGGGTCGCTATCAGTTGCTGCGGGCGATCGACCCTGCGAAAGATCAGTCTTATTTCTTGTACGATCTAACACAGGATTTGCTGGCGGGTACGGAGTTTCCTTTGGGGGAAATTACCAAGACAGAAACTCGCAGAATTGCGGCGGAATTTGGCTTGACAACTGCTGATAAGCCGGAAAGTCAGGATTTGTGTTTAGTGGAAAGTAACGGTTCGATGCGGGCTTTTCTGGACAAGTACATTGCGCCGCAAAAGGGTGACATTGTGGACAAGTCAGGGCAGGTGCTCGGACAGCATGACGGCGTGCACCACTACACTATCGGCCAGCGGAAGGGACTCGGGATTGCTGCACCGGAACCGCTGTACGTGATTGAACTCGATGCTGCTGGCAATCGGGTAGTTGTGGGCGATCGGCAGTTGGCGGTAGAATCTGAATGTACTGTCCAGAAAGTGAATTGGGTTTCTGTGGCTGCACCGATGGCTCCGATTCGGGCTCAGGTACAGATTCGATATCGATCGCAACCCGTCCCCGCTACAATTGTTCCTGTGGAATCATCCCAAGCAGAGGAAAAAGCCAGCGGTACAAGAGTTAAGTTGATTTTTGACGAACCGCAGTTGAGCGTTACCCCCGGACAAGCGGCTGTTTGGTATGACGGAGACGTGCTGTTGGGCGGCGGCATCATCGAAAGAAACCAACTCCCAAATTAAGGCAAGGGGCGGGCTAGAAGCCCACCCCACAAGAAACCACCCACAAAAAATCTCACTCTTTGTGGAACAGGCATCTTGCCTGTTTGCGATCCCCACCCACAAAAAAACTCACTCTTCGTGGAACAGGCATCTTGCCTGTTTGCGATCCCACCCACAAAAAAATTCACTCTTTGTGGAACAGGCATCTTGCCTGTTTGCGATCCCCACCCACAAAAAAATTCACTCTTTGTGGAACAGGCATCTTGCCTGTTTGCGATCCCCACCCACAAAAAAATTCACTCTTTGTGGAACAGGCATCTTGCCTGTTCCAAAAGGAAGTTTATTTTTGATTTCACAGGCTCAAATTTACCTAACTAACTTTCTTTTCCAAGCGCAACACATTTCCCCTAGCATTGGTGCGGTAAACCCAAGTTTGGCTGCCATCAGAAACCACAACCCGCCAACCTTCGACAATCATTTGACCGCAAATTTCATCAGCTTTTGCCAGTCCTAAACAAGTATTTGACCAACTTTGTCTGCTCGATTCAGTTACTTTTAACTTGTCTGCTGCAATGCCAGTTTGGCGCGACAACTCTCGGCGAACTGCTGCTGCTACGGTTGCGGGCAATTGATTCGGGGGATTTTGGCGCGTACCCTCGGCCAAATTGCCCGGTTCGGAAGTTAGACTCTTGAGTGTCAATACCGAATAGCTGATTTTTTGGGACGCGGCTGCGGAAAATTCCTGCGCGATGGGCTGCTGTTGGCTTTCCAACTGGGCAAGAGAATATTTGAGAGCACCCGCGTTAGCTGCTGCGGTGTGTCTTAGCGCCGGATACATTTCCCAGGCGAGAATTCCTGTTAGCACCAAAGCCAATATTAAAGGATTGGGCTGCTTTTGGTCTCGGTTTTGATTGTTTTGAGAGTTATTTTTGGAGATTCGTTTCATCATATGCCCTCTGCCTCACTTTACACAATTCGCGATCGCTCCTGAACACTCAACTGCAGATACTGATTGAGACACTGTTGGTGGTGCTGTTGGTTCCTTCGTGCAGAACCGACTTGACTGCTGGTGCGGCCCAAGTATTTTTACTCGCTGCGGGCACTGGTGTTTCAGGAAACTTGCACTACCCAGTTATTACTTAATTTTTACTCTTAGTCTGGCGGTATTGAGAAAAATTTATGATTAAGTAATATTCTTAAAAGCATCTCATTCTGCTCCAGAATCTCAGTACAAATGACTATTCATCGTTCCAAAACTGCTAAAGATGTTTTAGACTGTGGGAGGCGAGCTGAGCCGGCGATATCAAAAGGCTGCCGCACAATTTGTTGCAAGAGGACGGGAACGCATTAAAAGTTAAGCCAGCTATCGCTGATTGATTGTAGTAGCATTGTGGTTTTCAAGAGCGATCGTCCCCGAAGCTACTTTAGTAGCGATCGCTACTTTTTTTACAATATTGTTGAAATCTATCGATTATGAACAGAAAATCCCTGGGAATCCATTTAATGAATCGGTTGAGCTATCCTCAAAAGTTTAGCTTAATTGGTTTTCTATTTGCAATACCGTTAACCTTGGTCATGTACCTGCTGATTTCCGAAATTAACAGCAGGGTTGATTTTTCCCAAAAAGAAATCTACGGTAATCAATATCTGCGCCCGCTGCGCCAGTTGAGGGAATACATACCTAAACTTCAACAGTTAAATTATCAGCCTTTAAATACAAATTTAAGCTTGCCAGATACGAGAGCAGATTTAGAAGCTAAGATGGACGCGAACTTTCAATCCCTAGCCAATACAGATTTCCAGCTCGGAAACATATTAATGTCCAGTGAAAATTTTAATAAAATTTATCAAGATTGGCAAAACTTTAAACTTCGCCGCAGCCAGTGGAGTTTAGAAACTTACGATTTTGTATATCAACGTTTATCTGCCGACATTAATAGACTGAGCGCTCGCGTCGGCGATACTTCCAATTTAATATTAGACCCAGATTTAGATACCTATTATTTAATGGATGCTACATTGCTGAAACTTCCAGAAATGCAAAAAATCTTGTCAGACATTAGGCTGATTTCTCAAAAAATTAGCCTGCGTTCCGATGTGACACCAGAGGAAAGAGCGGAACTAATTAGTCTGGGGAGCAAACTGAGAGAAATTAATCAGGATTTGGCAATTAATATGGAAGTAGCGTTTAGCAACAATCATCACGGTCATCTGCGACAGAAATTAACACAGGATTTAAAAAGTTTTAACTTGATGGTTGAGCAGCTAACTAAGCAACTAGATAAAACAATATATCAAACTGTATCAATAAAATCTTACCCCTATATCAACGGTAGCAATTTGGCCTTGAATTCAAGTTTTAAACTCTGGGATAAAAGTTTAAATGAGTTAGATTTTTTGCTACAATACCGGATTGATACTTTTGTTAACAGGAGACAATTCATTTGTATTTTAGTATTAATAATATTAACTCTCGTTCTTTATATATTTGTATCTTTTTACAGGGCAGTTATGCAAACTGTATTTGTTCTTGACGAAGCGTCAAAAAAGATGGCAAGTGGCAATCTAGACCACAAAGTTATTTTGGATAACAGAGATGAATTGGGGCAAGTAGTGGGTGCGTTTAACAATATTGCCGATGCCTTAGTTGTTGCAAATCAAGAAATTACTGTTCTCAACGATCGCCTGAAAGCCGAAAATATGCGAATGAGCGCCGAACTAGAAGTTACTCGCAAGATTCAGCAGATGCTGCTGCCGAAAGACCGAGAACTCAAAGAAATTATCGGCTTAGATATTGCGGGATTTATGGAAGCTGCTGAGGAAGTAGGCGGCGACTATTACGACGTGCTCCAGCACGAAGGTAGAGTGAAAATTGGCATTGGCGATGTGACGGGGCACGGATTGGAGAGCGGCGTTTTAATGATTATGGTTCAAACGGCAGTGCGAACTTTGCTCGCCTACAATGAACCCGATCCGGTGAGATTTTTAAGCGCTATTAACAGTGTAATTTACGATAATGTGCAGCGGATGAAATGCGATAAAAACGCTAGCCTTGCTTTGCTAGACTATCAGCAGGGTATGCTGAAGTTGAGCGGTCAGCACGAAGAAATGATTGTCGTGCGGTGTAACGGTTCTGTCGAGCGGTTTGATACGATCGATTTGGGTTTCCCGATCGGGCTGGATGCAGATATTGCTGAATTTGTGGCTGAAACAATTGTGCAGTTGCATTCAGGAGATGTGGTAGTGCTGTACACTGACGGGATTACGGAAGCTGAAAATATGGATAAAGTGCTTTACGGTTTAGAGCGGTTAATTGAGGTAGTACAGATTAATTG
Source organism: Microcoleus sp. N3A4 (assembly GCF_036701805.1). Classification (NCBI taxonomy): domain Bacteria; kingdom Bacillati; phylum Cyanobacteriota; class Cyanophyceae; order Oscillatoriales; family Microcoleaceae; genus Microcoleus; species Microcoleus sp. N3A4. The sequence continues at coordinate 110,816 of NZ_JAUBRJ010000014.1, read as the reverse complement.
GCAGCGAACGACGGCAGATATCAGGCACGCTGTAATTGACGACGTGCGATCGCACATCGGCGAACAAAAAGTTTTTGATGACATCACATTGCTGGTACTCAAACAAAAATAACTACTTGAATATCCCTTCTCAAGTTTAAAATATATTAATTGATGTTCCTCATCTCAAACTTTACCTCTCACATCGATATGATTCAGATTTTAGGCGATTTCATCGAGCGGCCAGCTAGCCAAGAATACTTAATAATTGGATTTTCTCCGAGTTTGATTCCCCTCAAGCAGCGGTGGCGGAACAACGGTTTGTCGGCGGATTTTATGGCTGACTACTTGACGACTTTTTTTCCGGGCAACGAGGACGACCCCTCGACAATTGAAAGACAAGCTGAAATCAAAAGCGCTGTTAGCTACATTGCTAATGAGTTATTAGAGAATGCCATGAAGTTTAATGATGAAACCTCGGAGTACCCGATCGACATTAAACTGCACTTAGAGAGGGACAGACTGATTTTCTCAGTTGCTAACAGCATCCCTCCGCAAGCTGTGGGCAAGTTTCAGGCTTACATTCAGCAGTTGCTCGCCTCCGAGCCGGGCGAGCTTTACATTCAGCAGTTGGAAAAAAATGCTGCTGACGACAACTCTACCGATTCTGGATTGGGCTTGTTGACCATGCTCAGCGATTATACCGCAAAAATCGGCTGGAAGTTCAATACCGTGCAAAAAGACCCGGAAGTAATTGCGGTGACAACTATGGTGCAATTGAGAGTATAAGCAACGCTGGCGATCGATAATATTTCAGGAACTTTTTTTGCTGCAATGGAAATTAAGACAAAAGATTACCATATCTGTTACGATCCAGCAACGGCAACCGTGAGTTTTGTTGGCTCTCTCAGACTGAGCGAGCCTGCGGAGTACGCACCGATTTTGCAGTTGCTGGCCGAGGTGGCCGACGTGGAACCGGCGAAAATTACCCTCAATTTGCAGCAGTTAGAATTTTTGAACAGTGCTGGCATCAATATGCTGTCTAAGTTTATTATCGAGGTTCGCAAAAAAGCCCGGGTGCAAATGGCGGTACAAAGCTCTCAACGCATAACTTGGCAAGGTAAATCTTTGAAGAATTGGCAGCGCCTGATGCCTGGTTTGCAGTTGGAATTAGTATAGACAACAATGACTTTTAGGATGCAGGCTGTTGAGCAATTTTCTGTTAGTAGAGGCGCAATTTCTCGGGTTATGCTGGAAGAAACACCATCTAGAGAACAGCTACTTTTAGAGATAGAAAGATTGCGCCAGCAAGTGGAAGACTTGAAGGAGGAAAAAGCGGATCTGGAAATCTTGCTGGAAACTACTGCTGAACATTCCGATACGGTTGAAAGTCTGTTGCGCTATCGGGCATTGGAGGCGGTGCGCGAAGGCGAAATCAAGCTGGCTCAATTTCTGGAAGCGATTCCGATAGGTGTGGCGGTACTCGATTCTCAAGGCCAACCTTACTACATCAATCACGCCGGACAGCAGTTACTCGGTCAAGGGGTTTTGCCTTTAAATGCAGTTGAGGATTTGTCAAAAAGTTATAAAATTTATATTGCGGGAACTGATACTATTTACCCTTCCGAAAAATTGCCGATCGTCCGAGCTTTGAGGGGCGAAAGCGCGACGGCTGACGATCTGGAAATTCATCAACCCGACAAGAAAGTTCCCCTTGAGATTTGGGGAACGCCAATTTTTGGCGAGGATCGCAAAGTTGGTTTTGCGATCGCAGTTTTTCAAGATGTCACGGAACGCAAACAAGCTGAAGCCGAGCGCCATAAATTGATTAAAGAACAATTTGAACTCAATAATCTAAGTTTGGAAAAATCCCTGGATCTCGAATCAGAATTAACTGATGCCTACGGACGATTTGTACCTCATCAATTTTTAAACTTGTTGGGATATGAAAGTATTATAGATGTCAACTTAGGCGACCAAGTGCAGGAAGAAATGTCGGTGCTGTTTGCGGATATCCGCGACTTCACGGCGCTTTCAGAAACTATGACGCCGCAGCAAAATTTTAATTTTATCAATGCTTACCTTTCGCGGATGGAGCCTGCGATTACTAGCAATAACGGGTTTATTGACAAATACATCGGCGATGCAATTATGGCTCTGTTTAGCGACTTTGCAGATGATGCAGTGAAAGCGGGTATTGCGATGCTAAATATCCTGACTGATTACAACGAACACCGTCAAAAAGTCGGCTACATCCCGATTCAAATTGGCATTGGCATCAATTCTGGTTCTTTGATGCTGGGGACAGTTGGGGGTAAAAGCCGAATGGACAGCACTGTGATTAGCGATGCTGTTAATTTGGCATCTCGCATTGAAGGATTGACCAAAGATTACGGTGTACCTCTGTTAATTTCTCAGCAGACTTTGGAACGGTTGCGAAATCCGGCAGATTATGCTATTCGGATTGTGGATAAAGTACAGGTAAAAGGAAAATCTCAATATGTCGTAGTCTATGAGGTATTTGATGCCGATCCGCCGGAAATTATGTTGGCAAAGCTAGCAAATTTGCCCGTATATAATGAAGCTATGTTACTGTGCGATCGCAAGGAGTTCCGAGAAGCGGGAAAATTGTTTGAAGAGTGTTTGCGGACAAATCCGAGCGATCGGGTAGCTCGCATTTACCTGAAACGCTGTCGGGATTGGCGATCGCTCCTCAAAGGAATTTAGCGGTCGTGAGTCATATCAAATCCGGTTGAGTAGGTAGACGCAAATAAAAGAAGCTGTGTAACAGAATCTAAAGTTGCGATCGCCGCAAGCGAATTGCTTCGTTTCACCTCGCTTTTGACAATCAAGCATCCAGGATACAAGCCCCCGGATTCATCCGTCCAGAAATAAAAAACCTGTATCCGATGAAACTTGCCGAACGTATTTATTCGTGGGGTGAATGCTTTAATTCTAAAATCTAAAATCTAAAATCTAAAATCTAAAATCGATTGACTGCTTATGTATTTTCCCACTCATTTACTTACATCTACTTACATCAGAATGATATAACAGTCTCCAAGGCTGTTAGGACAGATACCTGTGATATAAAATCCGGTTGCATCGGCATGATTAAACCGATGATTAAACCGCTTTCGTCGCAAAGAACACAAAAAAAGAAGAGAAAGAAGAAGATGCAGTTCTTCCTTCGCGCTTTTGGCGTCTTCGCGGTTGATTTAATCTTACTCGATAACAGAACTTGATATAATAAAAGTCCGAATCAAACGGAATTGATATTATTGCTGATGCCTCTCAAAATAGAACGGCTGAAGGCAGAACAACCAGCGATCGGTAATTGGGTGCGAGAACTGCGGCAAGCGCTGAAGCTGTCTCAGGAAAAGTTGGCTGATGAATTAGGCATGACCTTTCCCACAATTAATCGTTGCGAAAATGGACGCGCTACGCCTTCTCGCTTGGCACTCAACCAAATAGACATCTTGCTGGATGAGTAAGGCGCTGCGAGCAAGATATTTTTCGGATAAGGAGTACAAAGCGTGAGTTTAGAGGGAATCAAAAGCATTTTCAGAGATATTCGACTACTTCCTTATGGTGTCGCTACTCTCTCCGTGGCTCTGGCACTGGGGCTAACCCGATCGCTTTTACCGTGGCTCTACCCAACCACGATGCCCCTGTTTTTCATCGCAGTGATGGTGAGTGCCTGGTATGGCAGTTTCGGGGCTGGGTTGCTGGCAACAATTTTATCCACGCTGGCAATCAACTATTTTTTTATTGAGCCGTTCTATTCCTTACAGATATTTAATGTAGAGACAATTGTTCGGCTGGGTATGTTTTCGATCGCGGCAGGATCGATCGCTTCACTCAATAGATCGCGGCGCACTGCTCTAAAAAACGCAAAAGCAGCCTTGCAAACTTTACAGGAGGCAATAGAGCGAGAACAAAAGGCGCAAGTTCGGGACTCCGCAGCACAAGCTGCGGCGACTGCGGCAAAAGAACAGCTAGAAACGGTACTTTCTAGCATCAACGATGGGTTTTACATCCTCGATCGCGATTGGCGCTACACCTATGCCAACGATCGCTACTGTGAAATGGTTGGAATGCAGCGGTCAGCGATTCTGGGTCAGAACGTTTGGGAGTTATTTCCGGCTGCCGTTGACACCGATGCTTACGTGCAATTTCATCGGGCAATCCGCGAACAAACGCCGCTCCAGTTTGATTATCTGTACTCACCTTGGAAAGGTTGGCACGACCATCGCATTTACCCTTCGCCCAGTGGACTGACCGTTTTGCTTGCTGACATTACCGATCGCAAACAGGCGGAACTCCTCCTAATCGAGCAGAAACGACTGCTGGAGTCGATCGCCTTCGGGCAGCCACTAGACGACTGTCTTGCAGCCGTGTGCGACTCAGTATCCAGGCTGAATCCGGGTACCCGCGCCTGCTTCCTGCTAGCCGATTTTCAGCGGCTGACGTTTAAGAGATCCATTACTCCAGACTTTCCACCGTCTTTTGGTGAAGGACTCAAGGATGCTCCGATTAACGATTTGTGCATTGGAACCTGCGGCGAAGCAGTGTATTGCGGTCAGCCCGTGACCTGCGCCGACATTGCCACCGACGGTCGCTGGTCGCAAGCATGGCGAAATTTATGCGTGGCTCATGGCATTCTAGGGTGTCATTCTCAGCCCGTGTTCGCGCAGGACAATTTACCTCTGGGGTCGCTGATGCTGTGCTTTAGCGAGGCGCGGAGGCCGACGGATTGGGAATATAAACTCGCGGAGTTCGGCACCAAAGTTGCCAGCATCGCGTTCGAGCGCGATCGATCGTTTCAGGCGTTGCGCCAGAGCGCAGAACAGCTCCGACTGGCTTCCGAAGGCGGCAATTTGGGTTTGTGGTATTGGGATATGGAAACTGACACGCTGACTTGGACGGATATAGCCAAAGCGATGTTTGGTTTACCCCTCAATACGGCAATGTCGGTGCAGGTGTTTTTAGAAGCCGTGCATCACGACGATCGCCAGTTCGTTCACACCGTCATCACTGAGCTACAAGCGAATCAACCGCATACTGAAATAGAGTATCGGACGCTGTGGGCAGATGGCACCGTTCGTTGGATTTTGGCAAAGAGCGATTGCGCCTACAACGCTGATGGCATAATAATTTCGATGCAGGGCGTATTAATCGATATCAGCGATCGAAAACTTGCCGAAGCAGCATTGCGTCAAAGCGAAGAGCAGACTCGGAACATTCTGGAGAGCATTGATGATGGATTCTTTGCCATTGATGAGAATTGGCGTTTCACTTACATGAATCCGTCTGGCGGAATTCTGCTAGACCGCACTGCAGGCGATCTGATTGGGAAGAATTTGTGGGAAGAATTCCCAGGACTCGATGGCAGCGAGTTTGAGCGGGTTTATCGGCGCGTGGCAAACGAGCGCGTGGCTTTGTCAGTCACGGCGTTTTATCCCGCTCGCGATCGGTGGTATGAGGTTCGCGCCTACCCTGCCGCGAACGGGATTACCATTTATTTACGAAATGTCACCGATCGAAAACTTGCCGAGGAAGTATTGCAACAACGAGAAGCAGAACTTCGTTTAGTCACCAATGCCGTGCCTGCCTCGATCTCCTTTGTAGACTCAGACCAACGCTACCGCTTCAACAATCGAGCATATGAAGAATGGTTTGGACATCCGGCAGCGGAAATCTACGGCAAGCACCTCCGAGAGATTTTAGGCGAAACTGGCTATGAAGGGATTCGTCCTTATGTTGAGCAAGTATTGGCAGGACAGGAAGTGACCTTTGAAAGCCAACTTCCCTGCAAAGATGGTGGAACCCGTGATATCGATGCGACCTATGTTCCCCGCTTCAACAGCCAGGGAACAGTTGAGGGGTTTGTAGCACTGGTCAACGATATCACCGATCGCAAACAAGCCGAAGCCAAACTGCGGGAGAGCGAGACACGGTTCCGGCTGATGGCAGATGCCGCCCCTGTGATGATTTGGATGGCTGACACCGATAAACTCGGTTATTACTTCAACCTGCCGTGGCTCAACTTTACGGGACGGACGATCGAGCAAGAAAGGGGCAATGGCTGGACAGAAGGAGTCCACCCCGACGACCTCGATCGGTGTTTAGACACCTATGTGACTGCCTTTGAGGCCCGTCAACCGTTCAAGATGGAATATCGCTTGAAACGCTGTGATGGCATATACCGTTGGGTTATGGATGAAGCTGTTCCTCGCTACGGATTGGAAAGTGAGTTCTTGGGCTACATCGGCTCCTGTGTTGATATTGAAGACCACAAACAAGCTGAGGAAGCCCTGCGCGAGAGTGAATCCCGCCTGCGCCTGATCTTTGAAAGCGCCAAAGATTATGCAATCTTTACCCTCGACCTTAACGGCATCATTGCGAGTTGGAACTCAGGGGCACAGAGGCTTTTGGGCTATACCGAGACAGAAGCAATTGGTTGCCCCGCTCGGATGATCTTCACGCCCGAAGATAACGAACAAGGACAAGCTGAGTACGAGAGGCAAACGGCTCTAACGCAAGGACGGGCAGAAGACGAACGCTGGCACGTCCGCAAAGATGGGAATCGCTTTTGGGCAAGTGGATTGATGATGCCCCTGCTTAATGAAGCGGATTGTCCGCAGGGATTTGTCAAAATCATGCAGGACAAGACCGCACAACGGCAAGCAAGTGAGCGACTGCAATTGCTCTATGAAACTACCCGCGATCTCTTGAATACAGAACAGCCTCTGGCGTTGATGCACGCGCTATTCAGCAAACTTTCAGTGCAACTCGACCTGCACTGTTACTACAACTTCATGGTGGAAGAAAAAGACAACCACCCGATGCTGCATTTGAAAAACTACGATGGGATCTCTGAAGAAACAGCGCAGCCGATCGCCTGGATCGAATTAGGTGAATATCTCTGCGGACTGGTTGCTCAAACGCAGCAACAAATTGTCTTGAATCAAGCCCAACTTTCCACTCATCCGAATGCTAAAGCCGTCTGTGAAAGTGGCATCACGGCTTACGCGGGTCAACCGTTAATCGCTCGAGGGCGGTTGTTAGGAACGCTTTCATTTGCCAGTCAGACTCGGACGCACTTTACGCCTGCAGAAATCGAGCTGCTGCGATCGACCTGTGACCAGATCGCGATCGCTATGGAACGGGCAAACCTGACCGCTTCACTCCAGCAGCAAGCGGAACAGCTAAGACAGGCAAATCGCATCAAGGATGAGTTTTTAGCGGTACTGTCCCATGAATTGCGATCGCCCCTCAATCCCATCCTGGGGTGGTCAAAGCTGCTGCAAACTGGCAAGCTGGATGCTGCCAAAACCGCACAGGCGTTAGCGGCGATCGAACGAAACGCCAAGCTGCAAACTGAACTGATTGAAGATTTGCTCGATGTCTCGAAAATTCTCCAAGGCAAGCTCACTCTTAATATTCGTCCAGTCGATTTAGCTTTAACTGTGGAATCGGCGATCGAAACCGTCAGTTTGGCTGCCGTTGCCAAATCCATTGACATTCAGACTGTGTTAGATGCTCGGATCGGACTAATTTTGGGGGATTCGGGCCGCTTGCAGCAGATTGTCTGGAATCTTGTTTCCAATGCGGTCAAATTCACCTCGGCCGGGGGGCGCGTTGAGGTGAATTTGACTCGTGTTGGCGATCGGGCTCAAATTACGGTGGCGGATACAGGGATTGGCATCGCACGGGAGTTTTTACCCTACGTGTTTGACTACTTCCGGCAAGAAGATGGCGCCACAACCCGCAAGTTTGGCGGCTTGGGATTGGGGCTGGCGATCGTGCGGCATCTAGTCGAACTGCACGGCGGCACCGTTGCGGCAGATAGCCCCGGTGAAGGGCTAGGAGCTACCTTTACCGTCAGACTGCCCCTATCGGGGAAGGTAAAGGGACAAGAAAACTCTTTTGCAGGAGTTTCGGAACGATCGACTGCGGATGAACCGTTATCGGGGATGCGGGTACTGGTTGTAGATGATGAGCCGGATATGCGAGACTTGATTTCCTTTTTGCTAGAAGACGCAGGTGCAGAGGTAGTGACTGTTGCTGTCGCTCAAGAAGCTCTCACGGCGTTGGCTGGGTTCCAGCCAGATGTCCTGTTGAGCGACATTGGAATGCCGGAGATGGATGGCTATATGCTGTTGCGGCAAGTGAGAGCCTTACCGCCAGAACGGGGTGGGCTGATTCCGGCGATCGCCCTGACTGCCTATGCGGGCGAGTTCGATCGACAGCAAGCTTTGCAAGCTGGATTTCAACGACATCTGGCAAAGCCGATCGAACCGGATGAATTAATTAAGACGATCGCCGCAATTCTTAGCAAGAACAGCGATCGCCCAGCAAGCTCTAAGGATTGATGCGATCGAGTTCAAGCCGATCGAACGTCACCAAGTTTTCGGCTTGCTTTGGTTAGGCAGCGATATTTGTATGGCAGGAGAATCTACGAATAAATCCGGTTTCTAGTCTAATAGTGCGTAAGTCCTGATAATATAATCAGTAATTTGGAGTGTCAAAAAAAGCCGATGAGAATCAACAAGCAGCAGTCTAGAATATCTATAAAACCTTCAGTGATTAAAGCTATAGCTCTGTTCTGTCTGTGCTGCTTGTTAACTGCAAGTTGCGGACAGGGCTCGCGTCGATCGGTGAATGCGAGCGGCGAAAATGCTAATAACCGCGTTACTATTGGCACAACTTTGAAATTGCGGACGATCGACCCTGCGGATGCTTACGAAATTATCTCAGGGCAACTGCTGCAAAATTTGGGCGATACTCTCTACACTTACAAGTCGGGAACTACTGAGTTAATTCCCCACTTAGCGACAGCACTTCCAAAAGTTAGCCAAGATGGGTTGACATATACAATCCCCTTGCGTCAAGGCGTTATTTTTCACGACGACACACCTTTTAACGCCGCAGCAATGGAGTTTTCCTTGCAGCGGTTTATCAAAAATGGCGGCCGTCCGGCTTTCTTGTTGAGCGATGCAGTAGAATCTGTGAAAGCGACGGGCGAATACGAAGTAACTTTTCAACTCAAAAAGCCTTTTGCTGCTTTTCCTTCCCTGTTGACATTTGCCGGTATTTGTGCAGTTTCTCCAAAAGCTTACGAGATTGGGGAGGGTAAATTTAAACCCGATACGTTTGTAGGAACTGGACGCTACAAGTTGGCGAAGTACGGCAGCGATTCTCTCAAGTTTGACGTGTTTGACAAATATTGGGGAGAAAAACCAGTTAATCAAGGAATTGACCTTTTACTGCTTTCTAGTTCGTCAAATTTGTTCAATAGTTTTCGGACTGGTGGAGTCGATGTGGCTTATTTGTCTCTGGATGCTGACCAAGTTCGCAGCTTGGGCGATGGAGCAAAACAAGGGAAATGGCAGGAAATCGCGGGGGAAAGCAGTACGGTTAGTTACATGACGCTGAATACCAAGTCTAAACCGCTTGATAAGTTAGAAGTGAGACAGGCGATCGCAGCAGCGATGGATCGCCCGCTGATTAACGATCGCGTACTGCGGGGACAAGCACAACCGCTTTACAGTCTGATTCCCACAACCTTCGACGTTCAAAAACCGATTTTTAAAGAACTGTACGGCGATGCCAACACAGCAAAGGCTAAGGAACTTTTAACGAAAGCGGGATACTCGGCCGCAAATCCTTTTGTCCTGCAAATTTGGTATCCTTCAGCTTCCACAAAACGAGCTTTAGTGGCGAGTACGATCGAGGCGCAAGCTAAACTCAAAATGGACGGGATAATGCAGGTAGAAATTAACAGCGTTGAATCTCCGACTTTGTTTCAAAATATAGAGAAGGGGATTTATCCTGCGGTTTTAGTTGATTGGTATGCCGACTTTTTCGACGCCGACAATTATATTCAGCCGTTTTTGGATTGTGCCACGGGTTCGGCCGCCGGGGGCTGTGAAAAGGGTGCCAGTCAAGGTCAGGGTTCGTTTTATTATAGCGATCGGGTAAATAAACTGATCGACAGGCAGCGCAAAGAAGCAAACCCTCAAACCCGCAAAGCCCTGTTTGCCGAAATTCAAGATATACTGGGTCAAGATGTACCTTTCATCCCTCTTTGGCAGGATAAGGACTACACTTTTGCTCAGAAAAATATTACCGGCGTCCGTTTAGAACCGACGCAATCTTTTCCTTTTTGGTTCCTGAAAAAGCAATAATTCTTTACAATAATTGGCCGGAGTTGAAACGTCAATTATTATTGCATATTATGTGCACAACAGGGTGATGATTGTCACAGTTTATCAAAGAGACCGATCACCCAAGCCTCTCAAAATATGTGGGATATTATTAAAGAGAGAGAGATTGCTGAGGGTAAGTATATGAAACTTGGAATTTTAACAACAGGGCTGCTGATTGCGATCGGTTGTGCCTCGGGAGTAAAAGCAGAAAACGTATCACAAGTCAAGCAACTATTAGAAACTAAACAATGTAGCAAATGTGACTTGACAGGAGCGCAGCTTGCTGGTACGAATCTGAGCGGTGCAGACTTGAGCGGTGCAAATCTGCGGGGTGCAAATTTGAACGGTGCTAACCTCAACGAAGCCAAACTGAACCAAGCAAATCTGAAACAAGCTAAATTGCAAGGTGCGAGTTTAATTGCGGCTAAAATGCACGGGGCTAATTTGGAAGGCGCTGATTTGAGCCGCGCTAATCTGAGTTTGGCGGGTTTAGTAATTGCCAGTTTGAAAAATACCAACCTCACCAGCGCTAATTTAATGGGGGCTAATTTAGAAAGTGCCGATTTGGTGGGTGCAAACCTGAGAAATGCTCGCCAGTCTGTAGCAAATTTAGCGAATGTCAGCCTCAGAGGTGGCAGTTTGTCGGGAATAGACGTACAGGGAGTCAACTTGCGGGATGCAAATTTGACCGATGCTAATTTGAACGGTGCAAATTTGAACGGTTCGGACTTGACTGGTGCTAATTTAAAGAATGCCAATATGGCAAATGTAGATTTGAAAAACGCTTCTTTGCCGTAGGACGATCGCCAATTGCTATATCAAATTCTGGTGCTTAACAAGCTTAATATAATAATGTAGGGGCAATTTCCGAATTGCCCCTACAGTTTTAATTGTAGGATTTATCTCGTTTCCGGTCGCTGTGTGGGTCAATCGATTTTAGATTTTAGATTTTAGATTTTAGATTGAAGCATTGACCCCACGGATGAATCCGGGGGCTTGTATCCTTGATGCTTTCGGTCATTGTTAGGCGTGCGAAGCTTTTCGCTGGCATCTGCGATTGCTTCATATTATGATGTCGGATCAATCTTCCTCGCGAGCATCTTGGGCGAAGCGGATAATGTCATCATCGCCTAGGTATTCGCCATTTTGGATTTCAATCATCACCAGGGGAATAACGCCTGGATTTTCTACGCGGTGAGCAGTATTCATGGGAACGTAGGTTGACTGTTTCTGCATGAGAATCGTCTCTTTGTCGTCGCAGATAACTTTAGCGGTTCCAGAGACGACAACCCAATGTTCGCTGCGGTGATAGTGCATTTGGGTGCTGATGTGATGCCCCGGTTTGACTTCAATGCGATTGATCTTGTAACGATCGCCCGCGTCTATGACTGTAACTTTACCCCAAAACCGGGTTTGTGTGCGATCGTCCATTTTTTCGATTGTGTCCACTGTTTCCACCATCCTGTTTATCTCGCCAACGGTGTCTGTAAAAATATCTGTAGTTCAAAGTATATCAGAAGGTAAGTGCGATCGATTTAAACATTACTGAATTAGCCGCCATTCGCGAGCATCCACAAACTGAGACAAATGCCCCACATTTGTTGTAGCAATTACCACCTCATTGCCTTCACGTGCCTCCAATATTGCTTGAGCCGCCAAAATCACATCCCCGTCAAGTGCATTGGGTTCTGCGGTTGGTCTTCCTCTCCTTCTCGCGTCAGCCCACAACTGAGCCGCTAGAAGCATTACCTCCGAAGTCAAAGGACGGTATGTAAGGACATTCTTGAATAGGTCAAGTTTTCTGATACCTCTCTCTTTTCCCGCTCGAATCAATTCTCGCCGCACCTCATAGTCAGCAATTTCAGGCAGGATTACCATTTCGCCATTTTGTAGTAAAGAGTCTAGCCAAAGTTGGCATTCCAAATAAGGAGGTTTGGCTTGAGGGTTTGTTACCATTCCTAATGGGCCAGAATCCAAAATAATTATTCTGCTCATTGAAACAAGGGTCGATTAGACATCCGATCTTCATTTATCACTTGTTCTAGACATTCCGCAATTTCTTTTTGCTCTTGTTCGTCATCCTCTTCTCGCCACGATCGCAATAATTCAATTGCACCTTGATTTCTTTGTATCCGTTCCTCCAGCGACAGTTTAGTAATGTCAATTTTCTCCGATGTCTGGGGAGGCTCGGACAAGACTGGCTTAACTGTCACACTTTCCAGAAATAACCTCATTATTTTAAGCAAATTAGGCCAATATTCTCTCGGAGTTTGCTGAATTACACTGAGAAACTCTACCATTTCATTACCAATGCGAATTTCTGGCGCTGAAGTTGGTGTCTCAGGGTTTTCAGTGATTAAAGCTCGTTCAGACATACTTTTTTTCTCCTCAATCGGATTTATAGGAATTGGCAGGTCGATATCCTGGATGAGAATTAGAGATTGGCGATCGAACTCGCCTCTACTTATATTTTAAACAAAAGACGGGGGAGCATCACGGAGGACTTTACTTTTTAGTTTCCAGGCGGACTGTTTCATGGCCAGAAGGTGGCGACAGCTAAAATTTCTTTTTAGTTCTACAACATATTCCATATAAATCCTGTACACCTACAAACCTGGGAAAGCCAATTGCTGCTACCTTACTTGATCGATCAGGAATATGCTGTAATTTATCAGAAAAGTTCCTTGGTTTGTAGCCACCTCTCCACCATAACCGATCACCTCTCAGCGGTCGGGTGCATCACCGTTGTTATGCCCCCCACTTCACTCTATTCTGGTTTGAACCAACCTTTAAGTACGGCTTTCCCAACATTTATATAGGGGTTATCTAAAAATTCTTCGATAGCAGCTTCACTTCCAGCCTGAAGTGCACCAACTGCCCGACGCTTGAAACTGGGAGTAGTTTCATCATTAACGTAAGCAACCTTTTCAGCTTCAGTAGCATTCGGATTCGTTTTCTCAAACTGTTGAATGAGTTGTTGAATTTCATTAGCAACTTCTGCAAGCGTTTTCTTAGGCTCAGATAAATGGATGTGTTGATTTGCTTGCTGTCGCGCATTATCTGAAACTTGGTTGGCAAAATTGCCAACATTTGCGCCACGCAAGTCATTTTCAAAGGTTTCTGAACTAGCCTGACTCTCTGATGATGATTTTTGCATCTGCGACTGTCCTATAGTGACTTGAATCAAACTATTGTAATCATTCTTAGCAGCAATCTGTTTTTCTTCCTGGGAAAAACTCATTCCCTCTCCTAAAATCCCATCTTTCTCTAATTTCAATGACCAGTTAAGAACGACATCCCGTACAGCCTCTAATACGCCCTTTACTTGGGATACATCAATATGTATTCGTATTTCATAGGGGATGGGATAATACTCTTTCAATAATTCTTCCAATTCGGGTGCCATAGTAATTAAAGATGACTTTGGAGCTTTGGCAGTCTCAACCAGTGCTTCTATTTGACTGATTGGTTGACGCACAGGTGTTTTGCATATCAACTCATGCAATTGCAAAGGAACTTCGACTTGTCTCCATCCATGATAGGGAATAAGCGCTTCCAAGTCTCCCCACATGAATCGATATTGAGGGATATCAGACTTCTTAAGATAGCCATTAAGTTCTTTTTCTACCCAGTGTTGAAACTCTTGAATATTAAGTTTTATTGCAACGACCAAAGCTTTTCGGAGCAAAACTAACACAGAGATTGCTGGATTGAGAGCATCGCTCTGTAGTTCCAAGACTAAGAAACCCATAAAGCTTCAGTTACCTTACTTCAAGAGCTGCGCTGTTGTTCTAACCTGTCCTTCTAATTACTGTTTTCAATTGCCATACCGACAATCTTAAACTGCTGTCGTAACCCATCGCCTAGCGGTATAACTAGATATTGGCCCCCATTGCGGTACGCTGTAAAAACACCCACTGATTCTAAATTCTCGCATATTTAGTGTGCTGTCAACAACCACTGAAAAACTTAGGATTTTCTAGGATAGCAGATTTTAGGTTCTCTTGGCTATCGGTGCTTGAAAATTATTCGGATATAATTACTTTTTTCCTGTCTTTCATTTACTCATATTATAAACAAAAGGCGGGCGATCGCCCGCCGCACTTTTTACTTGCTCAAAACACCATCGGGAATCCCCAAAATATCCTCAATTCGAGGCATATCTTCTAAAGCAATCACTCGCCCTTCATCCTCAAAACCAGCAATTTGATCGAAATTCAAATACCGATACAAATCACCAGCAAAAGGATCGATTCTCTGCGACACAATGTCATTGTATTCTTGGACGGTAGGAATGCGACCCAAGAGCGAACAAACTGCCGCCAATTCCGCCGAGCCGAGATAAACTTGTGCATCTTTGCCCATGCGGTTGTTAAAGTTGCGAGTCGAAGTTGAAAACACCGTTGTCGCATCTTTAACCCGCGCTTGATTGCCCATACAAAGACTGCAACCTGGCATTTCTGTGCGAGCTCCAGCGGCTCCAAAAATGCTGTAGTAACCTTCTTCTTTCAGTTGCTGTTCGTCCATCCGAGTTGGCGGACAAATCCACAGGCGAGTTTTAACTTCCCCTGCACCTTCCAACACCTTCGCAGTGGCGCGGTAGTGACCGATATTTGTCATGCAAGAACCGACAAATACTTCGTCAACGCGATCGCCCGCAACCTCACTCAACAACTTAACATTATCCGGGTCATTGGGAGCAGCCACAATTGGCTCTTTAATCTCGTTCAAATCGATTTCGATGATTTCAACGTATTCCGCATCAGCATCCGCCTCCATCAACACCGGATTAGCCAGCCATTCCTCCATCTTCGCCACCCGGCGCATCATCGTCCGCGCATCTTGATAGCCCCGCGCTACCATATTTTTCAGCAGCGCGACATTGGAACGAATGTACTCGGAAACAGTCTCCACGCTCAGTTTAATCGTGCATCCAGCGCAAGAACGCTCGGCCGACGCATCGGTCAATTCAAAAGCCTGCTCGACCTTCAAATCGGGCAAACCTTCAATCTCCATAATCCGCCCCGAAAAGACATTTTTCTTATTCTGTTTCGCGACAGTCAACAAACCTTTTTGAATCGCCACATAGGGAATTGCATTCACAACATCCCTGAGCGTTACTCCGGGCTGCAATTCGCCTTTAAACCGCACTAAAACGGATTCCGGCATATCCAAAGGCATGACGCCCAAAGCAGCAGCAAATGCCACCAATCCCGAACCCGCCGGAAAGGAAATTCCCAACGGAAAACGAGTGTGAGAATCGCCGCCGGTTCCCACTGTATCTGGCAATAACATTCGGTTCAGCCAAGAGTGAATAATGCCGTCTCCGGGACGCAAAGCTATGCCGGCGCGCTGTGCCATGAAATCGGGCAATTCGTGGTGAGTTTTGACATCAACTGGTTTTGGATAAGCGGCGGTGTGGCAAAAACTTTGAATTACCAAATCGGCGCTAAATCCCAAACAAGCAAGTTCTTTCAATTCGTCCCGAGTCATCGGCCCGGTGGTATCTTGCGAGCCGACTGTTGTCATGACTGGTTCGCAAGATGTACCGGGACGAACGCCGGACAAACCGCAAGCTTTGCCTACCATTTTCTGTGCTAAAGTGAAGCCTTTGCCCGTATCTACTGGAATTGTAGGACGGGTGAAAATAGTGCTGGGTTCTAGTCCTAAAGCTGCGCGGGTTTTGTCGGTTAAAGTTCGTCCAATTAATAGCGGAATTCGGCCGCCGGCGCGAACTTCGTCTAGAATTGTGTCGGGTTTGAGGGTGAAGGTGGAGATGATTTCTCCGGCTTCGTTGGTGATTTCGCCTTTGTAGGGATGGATGGTAATTACCATTCCTGTTTCCATTTGGGAGACATCGCATTCGATCGGCAAAGCGCCGGAATCTTCAGCGGTATTGAAGAAAATCGGGGCGATCGCACTTCCCAGAATATATCCGCCGCTGCGCTTGTTGGGCACAAACGGAATATCGTTACCGATGTGCCACAGCACGGAATTAATCGCCGATTTCCGCGAGGAACCGGTGCCGACAACATCGCCGACGTAGGCTACGGGATGGCCTTTTTGCTTCAAATCTGCGATCGTTTGCAGAGCTCCTGGCATCTTACTTTCCAGCATCACCAAAGCGTGCAGGGGAATGTCCGGTCGCGTGGTAGCATGAGGTGCTGGCGACAAGTCATCGGTATTGGTTTCTCCAGGAACTTTGAAGACTGTAACAGTAATGACTTCCGGCAGTTGGGGGCGGTTGGTGAACCACTCGGCATCCGCCCAAGAATCGACTATCTGCTTGGCGTAGGGATTGGTATCGGATAAAGTCAGAATGTCGTGGAAAGCGTCAAATACTAACAGCGTTTTGCTCAATGCTCGGGCTGCGGTGGAGGGAATGGCGGTTTCAGCAGTGGGATTGAGCAAATCGATTAAAGATTGGACGTTGTAACCGCCCATCATTGTCCCCAGCAGATAAACTGCCCATTTGGGAGCAATTAGGGGGCTGTGGATTTCGCCTTTAGCAATGCCAGTTAAAAAACCAGCTTTGACGTAGGCAGCGCTGTCTACTCCGGGCGGGACTCGATCGCGCAATAATTCTATTAGGGCTTCTTCTTCCCCTGCTGGGGGATTTTTCAGCAGTTCGCACAGTTCTGACGTTTGCCCAGCTTCTAGGGGGAGCGGTGGAATTCCCAATGCTGCGCGTTCGGCAGCGCTACGGCGGTAAGATTCAAGCATTTCTCCTCTCTCCTCGGATAGTGTTCGGTAGTTGTTGGCAGGTGACATTACTTTTTAGATTAGGAGCTGGCGCTGCACATTTGGCAAAGTACCCGCTCTTATAAAAACTTAACGCAACTTGAGAAACTGTAGAGGTTCATACCGAAGACAGATGCGATTCGTGCACCTATAGTTGAACCCAAACTCCAGCCGAGCAGTTTTGGGGCGTTCTGCTCCGTTGTTCTGGTTAAGATTAATGTGTTGTGGGCTACTGTCGATCGTCCTTTGCATCTGAACTCGCCATTTACCACAAGTTTAAAGAAAGTTGTCTTGCTAATAGATCGAGATCGATTAAAAAATGGAAAGTTTTATTCCTGAAAACTGTGAAGACTGTCAGGGCCGTGCCTCCCAGCCAGCCTTGTACCAAGAGTTGCAAATAACCAAAGAATTAATGCTGACGATCGCCAACTCGATGCCGATGCCCGCGATCGTCAGCAGTTTGGCTGACGGCACAATTCTTTATAGCAACGATTTATGCCGTCAGGCTTTCGGGCTGACAGGATTCAAGTCGATCGACCGCCAAAAAGTCGATATATTCTACCACAACTCCTCAGACCGCCAGGAACTGCTGTCGCGGCTCGCCCGCAATGCACACGTCCGCGAGACAGAAGTCCGTCTCAAAAAAGCTGACGGCACGCTGTTTTGGGCAACTGTATCGATGCGGTATTTGACATTGCGCTCGGAAAGAGCAGTTTTGTCGGTGTTCTCTGACATTACCGATCGCAAGCGAGCCGCCGCCCAGGAGCAGGAATTGCTCGCGTCAATCCACTTGCGGGCCCGCCAGCAAGCGGCCGTCGCTTACTTGGGGCAGCAGGCCCTGGCAGAAACAGATTTGTCTGCAGTGATGGACAAAGCTGCGGTTTTAATTGCTCAAACGCTGGACGTTGATTATTGTCAGTTGTTAGAACTGTTGCCCTCTGGCCACGCTTTTCTGCTGCGAGCGGGGGTTGGCTGGCAGCCAGGCCTCGTCGGCAGCGCTACTGTTACCGCTTCTGCCCGATCGCAAGCAGGTTACACATTGCTAGTGGGCCAAGCGACGATCGTCGAAGATTTGCGGGTGGAAACGCGATTTAGCGAGTTGCCGCTGCTGCACAACCACCGGGCTATCAGCGGCGTCACTGTCATCGTTCCCGGCAATCAGGGACTGGAGAGTTTCTTGGGACAAGCAGAACCGGAGAACACTACCTCTTCGCAGGCCTGGGGCGTTTTGGGGGTTCACACCAACCAAGCGCGGGTTTTCAGTCAAGATGACGTTTATTTTGTAGAAGCGATCGCCAACGTGTTAGCCGCGGCGATCGAGCGGATTCGATCGCAAGAGCGCTTGCAAATGATGGAACGGGCGATCGAAAGCAGCAGCAACGGCATTGTAATTACCGATGCGACGCTTGCAGACAATCCGATTATTTATGTCAATCCCAGTTTTGAGCGGATAACGGGTTATTGCAGAGATGAGTTAATCGGTAAAAATTGCCGGTTTTTGCAGCGCCCAGACACGAGTCGGGAGGCTGTAGAAGAGCTGCGAATCGCGATTGAAGAAGGCAGGAATACTCAAGTTGTATTGCAGAACTTTCGGAAAGATGGCTCGCCTTTTTGGAACGAAGTTTCTATTGCTCCGGTTTACAACTCGCGCCGACACTTAACTCACTTTATTGGAGTTCAAACCGACATTACCGACCGCCAGCGAGCGGAAGAAGAATTATTTTTAAAGTCTCAAGCTTTAGCAACTTTTAGCGCTAATCTCAAACACTTGCACCGGATTACAACTTATCATTATCAAAATTTTGAAGAACTGGTTGACGATTATCTAACAGCCGGTTGTTTAATGTTTGGACTTTCTATTGGCATCCTGGCTGAAGTTAAGAATGAAACTTTTATTGTGCGGGCAGCGAAAACAGATTTAGGAGACTTCGTGCAAGGCTTAGAATTGAACCTCAGCGATACTTACTGCGCTGCAGTGATTGAACTTAACAAAACAGTTGCGTATGCTCATATAGGAGCAGAAATTGAGATGCGCGAACATCCAGCTTACAAAAAATGCCAGTCGGAATCTTACATCGGAACGCCGATATTTGTTAACAATAAAACTTACGGTACTTTGAGTTTTAGTTCGCGAGAAATCAAGAAAAAAGATTTTGAGTACCAGGAAATAGAAATCATAGAATTGATGGCTCAAAGCATCGGTAAAATTCTGGCGGTTCACCAAATGGAAGTCGAACGGCAGCAGGCTGAAAAAGAGCGAGGCAAGTTGATAGTATCTCTCCAAGAAAGTGAAGAACGCTATCGCCGTTTAGTAGAACTGTCTCCCGAAGCGATCGCCGTTCACAGTCAAGGGAAAATTGCTTACATCAATGCAGCCGGCGCTAAACTCTTGGGCGCCAGCTCTCCGGCAGCGCTAATCGGCTTTCCGGTATTGAATTTCGTCCATCCAAGCTATACGGAAAAAGCCAAAGAGCGCATTCGGCAAGTCGAGGAAGAAAATCAGCCGATCGACCTTGCCGAACAAAAACTGATGCGCCTCGACGGACAAATAATAGACGTTGAAGTTGCCGGAATCCCCGCTACTTATCAAGGCTCGACCGCTGCCCAAATTATTATCCGAGATGTCACCGAGCGCAAGCGAGTAGAACAGCAACTGCTGCACGGCGCTTTTCACGACGCGCTGACGGGTTTGCCCAACCGCGTTTTGTTCATCGACAGGCTAGGACAAGCCATCCGCCGATCCAAACAGTCGCCTGATTATAAATTTGGTTTACTTTTCCTAGATTTAGACCGCTTCAAAGTAGTTAATGATTCTTTAGGACACGTTCTAGGAGACAAACTGCTAGTCGCCCTCGCAAACCGACTGCAAACCTGCGTGCGGCCTTCTGATACCGTCGCCCGGCTGGGAGGAGACGAATTCACCATCCTGCTAGACCACATTCACAGCCTCAGCGACGCCACCCTAGCAGCTAACAAGATACAAAAAGAACTGACTTTGCCGTTTCATATCGAAGGGCACGAAGTATTTACTACCGCTAGCATTGGCATTGTTTTCAGTCGAGGCGAAGTCACAGCAGCCGAAAGCGGCAGATTGAATCTGTACACTCACCCGGAAGAATTCCTACGCGATGCTGACATTGCTATGTACCGCGCTAAAGCTTTGGGCAAGGCGCGCCACGAGGTGTTTAATTTGGCGATGCACGACCAAACTATGTCGCTGTTGCAGTTAGAAAATGACCTGCGGTTGGCTATTTTGGGCAAGGAGGAATTAGGGGAAAGCAAGGATCAATGTTCGCACTTTATTGTGCACTACCAACCAATTGTTTCGATCGCCAGCGGTGCGATCGAGGGTTTTGAGGCTTTGGTACGCTGGCATCACCCGGTTCGGGGTCTAGTGCCGCCGTCTACTTTTATTCCTGTAGCTGAAGAAACAGGTTTGATCGTGCCTCTGGGAGCCTGGGTGCTGCGGGAAGCTTGCCGACAATTGCGCCTTTGGCAAGAAATGTTAATGAAGGAAGAAGGAAGAAGGAAGAAGGAAGAAGGAAGAGGGAAGAAGGAAGAAGGAAGAGGGAAAATTAATGCCCAATGCCCAATGCCCAATGCCCAATTCCCAATGCCCGATGCCCAATGCCCAATTCCCAATGCCCAATGCCCAATGCCCGATGCCCAGCCACCAATTTCCAATTTCCAATTTCCAATGATTGCTCCTTCGGAATTAACAATGAGCGTCAATCTTTCGGCAAAACAGCTTGGTCAACCGAGTTTGATCGAACAGATAGATGAAATTTTGGCAGAAACTGGCTGCGATCCGAGCTGTTTAAAATTGGAGATTACTGAAAGCGCGATCGTGGAAAATGTGAAGAAAGCCAATATTGTGCTAGCCCAATTAAAAGGTAGAAATATTCGATTGTCGATCGACGATTTCGGTACTGGCTATTCGTCTTTGAGTTGCTTGCACCGCTTTCCGCTGGATACCCTCAAGATCGATCGCTCTTTTGTCAGCCGCTTGGGGGCTGTCGAAAACGTTGACGGCGGTGGTCAGCCTTTGCAGATTGTGCGGGCGATCGTGACTTTGGCTCACAATTTGGGATTGAATGCGATCGCCGAAGGTGTTGAGACAGCCGAACAGTTAGCACAGCTTCGAGAAATCGACTGCGAATTAGCTCAGGGATATTTGTTTTCTAAACCTTTGGACAGTTCCGCCATCACGGAAATTCTGATAAATCTCGGTAATATCAAGTCCCGTTAAATAGCAGTGCGAGCCTCCGGCTTGGCTCCGAGGGATGCTGGCTTTCCCAATTCCCAATTATCAATTACCAATTCCCAATTCCCCATTAGCAATTAGCTTTGAGCGGAATCTCGATCGCAAATTCTGCACCCTGTCCCGGCGAAGAAGTGCATTTCAGCGACCCGTTGTGTCTGTCTGTAACAATTTGATAGCTAATTGACAAGCCCATCCCAGTGCCTTTTCCCACAGGTTTAGTAGTAAAAAATGGGTCAAAAAGTCGATTGCAGACAGTCTCTGTCATTCCCGGCCCGTTGTCAGCAATCCGAACCAGCACTCGATCGGGTTTTGGCATTTCAGTGCAGATGCGAATCCGGCTGGGATTTTGCCGCATTTGGTCGGCAGACAGCCCCGCGTCTCTCTCTTCCAAAGCATCTAAAGCATTGCTCAAGATATTCATAAATACTTGATTTAGCTGTCCGGCATAACATTCTACTAACGGCAATTTGCCGTATTCTTTAATCACCTCAATTTCTGGATGATTGTGTTTGGCTTTGAGCCGGTGCTGCAAAATCATCAGGGTACTATCTATGCCTTCTTGAATGTTGACTGCTTTCATTTCTGCTTCGTCCATGCGGGAGAACGTGCGAAGAGATGCAACGATTTGCTGAATTCTATCTGCACCGACTTTCATCGAGGAAAGCAGTTTCGGCAAGTCATTCATCAGAAAATCGAGTTCAATAGCTTCTACTTCCTCTTGAATTTCCGGAACTGGATCGGGATAGTAGTTTTGGTAAAGTTCGATCAGGTGCAGCAAGTCTTGAGTATAGTCCTTGGCGTGGCTGAGATTGCCGTAAATAAAGTTAACTGGGTTGTTGATTTCGTGGGCGACGCCTGCCACAAGTTGACCGAGAGATGACATTTTTTCGCCTTGAATTAACTGCGATTGAGCGCTCTTTAATTGCTGCAAGGTTTGCTCTAATTCGAGAGCTTTATTGCGAGTTTGGGCGTAAAGATCGGCTTGGTTGAGGGCGATCGCCAATTGAACTGTAATCGCTTGCAACAATTCTACTTCACTGTCGCTCCAAGGCCGCACCGAATTGCAGGAGCAGCAGGTAACTGCACTCATTACCCCGGAAAGTGCCTGCATAGGGATGATTAATACAGATTGGTAGCCGATCGATCGAAAGGTTTGTTTCCAAACAGGATCTGGGACTGTTTCGACATCATCGACCCGCAGCATTTCCATCTGCAAGATTGCTTCTCCAAGAGAACCGAAGTCGGAAGCTTGATAGCGACCTGTTAAATCCGAAAGTTCGGGGAGGCGAGATTCTTTTATTGTCTCCCAGTAAGGTTCGTCTCCGTCGCAGCGATACCAGCTAAAGTGGCAACGATCGATCTGCATGAAAGCGCGAATTTCCTGAACTGCGACTGTAACAATGCTGTCGAAGTCGAGGGAATTGCGGATTTGAGCGGTGAGAATATTGAGTAATTTTTCTCGATCTGCCTGCTGCTTGAGTTGGGCTGACGATCGCCTCAAGGCAATTTCTGCTAGCTTGCGATCGGTAATGTCTTCGGTGACAGCTAATAGATATTGCGGTTTGCCATCAGCGTCGAGAATTGCGGTTTTCTTCGTATGAAATATGCGAGTATCGCCTTCTCTTGTTTGAATCAGTTCTTCGGGAATGTCTAAAATTTGCCGGCTGGCGAGCGCTTCCCGGTCTTTGGCGGTGAAAAAGTCGGCTTGTTCTCTGGGGAAAAAGTCGCAGTCCTTTTTGCCCATAACTTCTGCTGTACTGAAACCGAGCAACTCTTCGGCGGCCGGGTTCCACAGTACAAATCGCAACTCTTCTGCTTCTTTGCAAAATACTCCTACGGGTATGGTTTTGAGCACTGATTCCATAAACTTTTGAGCCTGTTGCAGTTCTGCTTCTGCAAGTTTGCGATCGCTAATATCTCGGACGTTGGCAATGACGCTGAGATTGCCGTTGAGATGAATTCTGGACAGGGCAACTTCTACATCAAAGGTTGAACCGTCGTTGGGACGCCTCGCTTTCCATTCCACGCGGGGTGTTTCGCCGGCTAATACTCTTTCCCAAAGTTCTCCAATTTGTTCAGTGGAATTGTCCCCCGTTGAATAGTCGTTTTTAATTGATAATTTTTTTGCTTGTTCCTGGCTCACTCCGTACATTTCTAACATTCGATTATTGACATCGAGAATGTTGCCTTCTAAATCGTGAATGAAGATAGCATCGTAGACATTGTTAAAGATGGTTCGCAGGTTTTGTTCGGAAACTTGCAGTGCTGCTTCTGCAAGTTTGCGATCGCCAATTTCTTGTTCTAACTGGGTGACTGCTTGGGAAAGTTCAGCCGTGCGATCGCTCACTCTGTCTTCTAACTCGGCTGCTGCTTGTCGCAGCGAGGCTTCGGCGGCTTTGCGATCGGTAATGTCGAGCGCCGTGCCGAACAATTTTAGCACTTTGCCACTAGCATCGGTTTCAGCGCGACCCAAGGCGTTGAGATGCCGCAGCGTGCCGTCGGGACGGCAAAGGCGGAGGTCAAAATCAAAGGGGATGCCCGTTTCGAGTCCCTGCTGTATTTGAGTCCGCCACAATTCCAAATCTTCGGGATGGATCAGAGCGACCTGTTCGGCTAGGTTGGGGGAAAAGGCGGCCGGTTCGAGTCCGAAGATGCGGAAGAGTTCCTCTGACCAAGTGATGGTTCCGGTGGCTGCGTCGAGTTCCCAATTGCCGACGTGGGCGAGTGCCTGGGCTTCTTTTAGCTGCCGCTGGCTGTTGCGGATGGCGGTTTCGGCAACTTTGCGATCGGTAATGTCGAACAATACGCCGCAAAATACGATTTCGCCGTTCTCGCTGCGGGTGGGCATGGAGTCGCCCTGCCACCAGCGAATTTCGCCGTCTGGCTTGACTATTCGCCCTTCGTAGTGCCAGAGAGAGAGATTTTCTAAGGCTTCGTTGACGGAAGCGAGGTGGCTTTCCAAGTCTTCGGGGTGGACGCGAGAAATGAATGTATTTAAGTCTCCCATCATTTCTGCTGCTGTGACGCCGGTAATATCGAAGATGCGATCGCTCATGTACTCAAATTTCCACTCTCCCTCGCTGCTGCAAAATTGAAACACTGCTCCCGGGAGGGTGGCAGCGATCGTCCGAAACCTGGTTTCGCTGACACTGAGGGCGGCCAAAGTCTGGCGCAGTTCTGCCGTGCGTTCTTCAACTCTGCGCTCTAGTTCGGCGTTTGCGTGTTGCAATGCGGCTTCTGCGCGCTTGCGATCGGTAATGTCGGTGGCTGTACCGGTGGTGCCGAGGAAGTTTCCGGTTTCGTCGTACAGGGCGATCGCGTTGAACATTAAATGTTTCATGCTACCGTCTTTGGCGATTTGGGTGGTTTCGTACTGGAAAATAGATTCTCCGGCAAACAGGCGGGCGAAAACTGCTAAATCTTTCTGGCTTTGTTCTGGTGTCACAAAGTCGGAGAACGGCCGACCGAGCATTTCTTCTGGTTCGTAACCGTAGATGTACTTAACTGCTGGGTTGACGAAGGTGTAGCGCCCGATCGCATCGACCGACCAAATCATGTCTTGGGAGGTTTCTACCAGGCTGCGGTATTTGGTTTCGCTGGCTTTGACGGCTTCTTCTGCTTGTTTGCGTTCCGTCATGTCGCGGGAGACGGCGATTGTCATTGTGATGCGATCGTCTTCGTTGCGGATGGGTGTTTTGACTGTACTAAACAGTCGCACTTCTCGATCGTGCCGCGCGATCGGTTCTTCGGAAATTTCTAGAGTCTGTCCGGTGTCAAATACGAAGGCGTCATCTTTAATGTACTGGAGAGTATGGTCGGGATCGGAGAAAGGTGCGTCTACGATGCCTTGAAGTTCCTCTTGAGTCATGCCGTAATAATCGCGAAATGCTTTATTAGCCCAGACGATTTTTGATTGAGGGCCTTTGACTAATACTAGATCGGCGATCGAATCGAGAATTTGTTGATATTTTTGCTCGCTGTCGCGGAGTTTCTGCTGCGCGGATTCGATTTCTGCTATTTGCCTCTGGGTTTGCAAGTGCAGTTCGGCTTGGTAGATTGCAACTGCTAAATGGTCGCCTACTTGTCTGGCAAATTCGATTTCGTCTTCTTGCCACTCGCGGGGTTGACCGCAGGAGTGAATGCACAGCAACCCCCACAAATGTTTCCCTTGCAGTAGGGGTACAACTAAGTTGGCTCGGATTTGAAATCGCTTGAGGATTTTGAGGTGGCACGGGCTTAACCGGGCTTTGTAGATGTCCGTGACAGCTTGAACGCAACCTTTGGCGTAGTTGGCTGCAAATTGTTCGCCGAAGCAGTAGTCGCGGACTCTTGCTCCCAAAGATGGGCTGTATAGGGGAAGTACCTCTTCGGATACTACTTCGCCCTCGTTCCATTCGGATTCGGGAAGAAAGCGGTAGACGGCGACTCGATCGGCATTTAGGAGTTGCCGGACTTCAGTGGCTGTGATTTTAAATATTGTTTCTAAGTCTAGAGATTCGCGAATTTTGCCAATCACTGCCATCAGCGCTTGCACCTTTTTGAACCAGGTTTGAGATTGCGTTTGTCTTTCTAGGTGAGCTAGCTTCTGGCGCAGGTTGGTTACTTCTTGATACAGGTATTGATTCAACATCATGCTATTTCTTTAGTTATTTTGCGGTTTGGTATCGAGGTTGATGCTATCTCAATAGCGCTCTGCAAGTTGAGCCTGGTAAATCAAAAGGGCAAAGGAAAAATTCTCCTCCTTCTGCTAGCACTTAGCAATTACTCGCGGTGCATTTCCGTATTTTTTCTAGATTGGGAGGTCTAGCGAGCATCTTAAGTCCCGTATATTTACAGAGAAAGCGGGCGTTGATGTGTTACTGGATAAATTGTCAACAATTGAAACTTTTGCTAACAAAACTTAAACATAAACCCGCTTTTTTAACGTAATTAAGTCAGGGAAGCTCCGAAAATGGAAACAATAAACCGGGTTTGGTGGCGGAGCGAGGGGAGCGTGCTGACTAATTTTGACATTTTTTCACTCGCCTTTGGTTGCAGTTGTCACTTTTTTATTATTACCGCAAACTCGATCGATGGTTTCCTTGGCTTTGCGCTCGAATATTCGGTTGAGAACGCATCTGTCAAAATTTGTTTAAATTGAGCCGATCGCCTTTTATTAAGTTTTCGCTAATTCTCGATTTATCAGTCCTAAATTCGATTTTATACTGCCTTTGGGGCAATCCGATCTTTGAGATAATTTTTGTTACCTTCTGATTGTTTTATGCTATCGATCTGATTTTTCGATCTTAGAAAAATCTACCGAAGTAGAGGTTAGTTTTAGGTTAAACTTTTGAGGTAGTTGCAGGCTCTGGTTAAATAGACTGAACTCAAAAGCGATTCCCTACCCTACCCTTCGGGAACCCCTCCGGGGAACGGGAACGCTTCGCGAACGAGATAGCTTCGCTTAACGAACACTTTTTGCCCGATTTTTGCATTTTTTGAGAATTGTAAAAATTTTTAGATAATACTAATATTACAGGGTATCATATTTTTGACTAAAGTCAAGGTATTTCTAGCTAAATGAATAGAACTGGCGATCGCGAGAGTTAAAGTTTGGGCGAAGTAATGATAAATCCCGTATAAACTCGCGTTTCGGTTTCTATCTTTAAAGTGCTAAGCTGTTACGCATTTAAACGACTAATGAACCGGGTAAGGTGCGTCAGAAGCGAACACTTACGCTTGATGCGGGAAACGCTTATGTACTGACGCACCCTACAATCGTCCTTTAAATGTCGAACAGCTTACCGTGCTGTCAGGCAATAATATCGCGAGTCAGAGACAATCCCAAACCGATTGCTTGTACCGTCGGTTTAGCAGTAAAGAAAGGATGGCAGATTTTTGCTTGAATTTCTAGAGGAATTACGATGCCGTTGTTGCGGATACAAAGTTCAACTATTTTTGCAAATATTTGCGTTTTTACTAAATTTTGAAGTAAAATTTAGTATTTTTATTTGTTATTTACTGCCAACTTTTCTCTTTTTGAAAGACAGCATAACAAGGACGATCGATGATATTTATAAAAGCGCGGTTGTGTTCCGAAAATGCTACTTCCAACTGAGCGATCGCACTGCAATACTCAGTATAAATTATTATAGTGAAGCGGCGAGCGATCGGCAAACTGCTACAAGCTTAAGAAGCCGTTTTCAGTATCGCCCTAGCTTCCTCAATATTTTGGGCAACCAATTTGCCCGACTCGATCGAGGCTGCGCTTTTGGTATCGCTGAGTTCGAGTGCCACTACCTCTTCGACACCCTGACATCCCAAGCGGCAGGGAACTCCCAAAAATATATCTTGCACGCCGTATTCGCCGTGTAAATAAACTCAGCAAGGCAAGAGTCGCGACTGATTGAGTAAAATTGATTCTACGATCGAACAGGCAGAAGATGCGGGGGCAAAATAAGCACTAGCAGTCTTCATCAATGCGACAATTTCTGCGCCGCCGTGGCGAATCCGCTGTACGAGTCGATCGCCCCAGCATCCATAAGTTGACCGATGGGAACACCGTTGACAGTGGAATAGCGCGCAAAGGAACCATCAAATCGCCGTGAGAACCGTGACAGTTGTATTGACTTCAACAATTGAAACGCCCAATTCCATAGCAATAAAAGTTTGAGTTTAGATTTTAGATTTTAGATTTTAGATTTTAGATTTTAGCAATCAGCTTAATTCGGGTAAGGTGCGCGCCGCGCACCTTACCCGAATTAAGAGCAGTGATGTTTAGTTTTGGTGAGTTATATTAAATCCGGTAGCATCGGAATTATAAGAGTGCGAGCGTCGAGAGAAATATACAGCATATTCCATGTATATGCGGTACACACAACAAGGGTCGTAAGTAAGGTGCGTCGCCACCCGCAAAGCGAGCAAGTTCCATTAAACATGAGCAGCGACGCACCCTACATAACACGTACCGCACAATAGAGCTTTATAGTGTACTTCACGAACCACCGAATATGCTGTATAATTCCAATGCAACCGGAAACGATATTAATTAAAATCTTCGAGTTGGTCTACCCGCAGCCAAATATTGGGGGTGGGTACTTTGCCAAATTTAACGAAGGCGTAGTCGCCGCGAACATCCATCACTTCGCCCTTTGTTTCAAATATATAGGAGGAAAAGCGCTGGTCGCTGGCTTTGGCTTCTAGACTGTTTTCCAATTTTTCGCGTACAGCGCGAACTATACTGCCTTTCTTGATTGCCATAACTTGCTGTGTTTAGTTTAAAAAACTATACAAATTTTAATCTAGATTTGCCTGGAAAGGACTTCTTCTTTCTTCTAACATCTGGCACCATTCTCGATTAACAGGTCTTTCGGGTCTGTTCCACAATAGTTCAATATTCTTCTGGGCTCGGTGTCCCGCCCGCCCCTGACAGCCTTATTGACAATGGTGCAAGATATCAGTTCTTCCTTCTTCCTTCTTTCTTCTTTCTTCTTCCTTCTTCCTTCTTCCTTCTTCCTTCTTCCTTCTGCTTATTGCTTATTGCTGACACGCGGGGCAAAAATGAGTCGATCGCCCTGCTAATTTTATACGTTGGATGGTTGCGGAGCAAGTGCGGCAGGGTTGACCGGCGCGATTGTACACCCAAGCGACGCCGCCGTAGTTGCCGTTCACACCTTGGACGTTGAGAAAATTGCTAAAAGTGGTGCCACCGGATGCGATCGCCTTCTGTAAAACTTGAATAATAGCTGTATGGATGCGCCCAATTTGCTCTGCCGTCAAATCCGCACAGAGAGTAGTCGGCAGCACTCCCGACACAAACAAAGCTTCATCTGCGTAGATATTGCCCAAACCTGCTACCAGTAACTGGTCTAGCAAAGCTGTTTTAATGGGTCGCGCGCGCCGGTGCAGCTTGCGGGCCAAATATTCTGTTGTAAACTCGTCTGAAAACGGTTCCGGGCCTAAGAGTTTTAGACCCGTGACAGTGCTGGAAACCTCGGTTTCAGCAGGCACGTACCACATTTGCCCGAAGGTGCGCTGGTCTACAAACCGCAATTCTTGGTTTCCTTCAAAAAACAGTCGCACTCGCGCGTGTTTTTGCAGGGGTTCGGATCGGTTCACCCACAGCAGTTGTCCTGTCATCCGCAGGTGAACGCCCAACCAGCCGGCTTTTGAAGGCAAAAGGGAGGGGTAGAAAGAAGGCGTTCGGGAAGAGCTTGGAGTTTGGGCAAGAAATTCTCCCACTCTCCCACTCTCCCCCTCTCCCCCTCTCCCCCTCTCCCTTTCTCCTTCTGGGAATTGAGATAGTTCTGCCAGTAGATATTTGCCCCGCCTGTACCAGCGGGCGATCGACTTTCCTTTGAGTTGTGTCAAAAAATCGGTCGCAGAAATCGGGCGGGCGATCGAACTGTTTAACAATACGTCCCCGCCCAAGATTTCTCGATCGAGGGTTGCTTGATTCAAACCCCGGCAAATAGTTTCAACTTCTGGCAGTTCTGGCACAATTAGCGCTGTTCTGTTCCTTGATTGGGCGAACCTTCGACGGTGCCGGGCTCTTCGGCGCCCGGTTTGCTGTCCGTCGTAGTTTTCGGCTGCTGGGGGGCTCCTCCGCTGCCGGTTTTCCGGGTTTTCTCTTCGATCGTGGTTTGTTTGCCGCCGGAAGCTACTGGAGTCGCTGCTTTCGCTTTGGCTTTGGGTGCTGACACTTCTGTTAATTCGCTTTGGGCGAAGTTGTTGGTGTTGACGCCTGCATAATTTACGGTGTTAAAGCGAACGATAACTGGGTATTTAATGCCGCTTTGGTCTACCGTAGCAACGGTGCCCACTTCTTGATACCAGAAGGATTCTTTGCGGAGAATCCGGACTGTAGAACCGCGTTGAACCATGAGCTTTTTTTCCTTTGCGATGAATAAACGGATCAAGCCATTTTTTTTACTCTAGTCGATCGCGCGGCGCATTTAAAGTCTGTAAGGGAATTTTTGCCTCCCGCGCCGTTTTTTGGTCGGATTATTGTAAAGAAAAGTAAATACTTTGGTAGAGCGATCGCTGCTGGCAAAAAATAAATAAACCCACATTATCCATCAAACAAAAGCAGTTCGATTGGATCTATAAAAAACTTTACAAATAGGAGAGCGGGCCGGAGCGCCTACATACTGCATTAATAGGATTTACCCAGAGCTGCGTGGCAATCCCCCCGCGTGAAGCGTACTCGCGCTCTTGGAAGCGCCCCCAACCAGAGCGTTTTGTAGGGAATGAGAATTAAATAACTTGCATTTTTTGTAGGTTGGGTTGAGGAACGAAACCCAACCCCACGCTTGATTGTTGGGCGGAGTGAAACGGAGGGTTCGTGCCACGGGCCCAACCTACGGAAGTTATTTAATCCACGATCCTAGGGGGAATCCCCCCGCGTGAAGCGTAGCGATCGCGCTTTTGGAATCGCCCCCCTGGAGGGGAAGGTTGCATCAGCCGTCATTCAGTCAAGTTATCAACTATCTAGTCTGGCAATATTTGAAGCCTCTATCTAAATATCAGTTGCATTTTTTTGAACTGGTATTTTTTAATTAAAAACCCGGTTTCTTACAGAAACCGGGTTTTTAATCAACGGTATTTATCCGCGTGTCTATCGGATTAGTGACTCAAAGCGAATTCGGGCAATTTCGGCTCAGATGAACCATCTGGCAACACCTTAACCTGACCGTTTTCATCCACATCAACGATCGCACTTTGACCGTCTTTCAGCTTCCCAGACAGCATTTCCTCAGCCAGTACATCTTCCAACAACCGCATGATTGCGCGCCGCAAAGGTCGAGCACCGTAGCTGGGATTGTAGCCTTCTTTAACTAACAGTTCCTTGAACGCTTCTGTCACCGACAAAGTGATACCCTGTTCCGTCAAGCGACCGAATATTTCCTGCAACAAGATGTCAGCAATCTGCTTGATTTCTTCCTTATTCAACTGCCGGAAGACAATAATTTCATCCAGACGGTTGATAAATTCAGGACGGAAAAACTGTTTCAGTTCTTCGTTTACCAAACTCCGCACGCGGTTGTATTGAGAGTCTGCTGCGCTTTCAGTAAACTCGAAACCGAGGCCGCCGCCGCCTTTTTCAATCACCCTCGAACCGATGTTTGATGTCATCACCAGCAGCGTATTCTTAAAGTCTACTGTCCGACCTTTGGCATCGGTCAAGCGGCCGTCTTCCAAGATTTGGAGCATCATGTTGAAGACATCCGGGTGAGCTTTTTCGATTTCGTCGAATAAGATGACCGTGTAAGGACGGCGACGGACTGCTTCTGTTAGTTGACCGCCTTCATCGTAGCCGACGTAACCCGGAGGCGAACCGATGAGTTTAGAAACAGTGTGGCGTTCCATGAATTCAGACATATCTAACCGAATCATCGCTTCTTCGGAACCGAAGAAATAAGCTGCCAAGGCTTTTGTAAGTTCCGTTTTGCCGACGCCTGTGGGGCCGGAAAAGATGAAACTGGCGATCGGGCGGTTGGGATTTTTCAAGCCTACCCGCGCGCGGCGGATGGCCCGAGAAACTGCGCTGACAGCTTCTTCTTGACCGATCAAGCGCTGGTGCAGCGTGTCTTCCATGTGCAGCAGCAATTCCGATTCGGATTCTGTCAGCTTGCTGACCGGTACTCCCGTCCAATTAGCCACGATGTGGGCGATGTCTTCTTCGGTGACGGTGGGAGAGGTTTTGACTTGGCTTTTGTTGATCGTAGCTTCGGCGATTTCGGCTTCAATTTCTAATTCGCGATCGCGCAATTTTCCAGCTTTGTCGAAGTCTTGCTCGCGCACGGCAGTATCTTTTTCTTTGGTTACTGCCGGCAGTTGTTTTTTGAGTTCTTTAACTTCGGGCGGGGTTTGCGAGTTCATCACGCGGACGCGGGAGCCTGCTTCGTCAATTAAGTCGATCGCCTTGTCTGGCAAAAACCGATCGTTAATATACCTGTCAGACAGTGTAGCCGCTGCTTCTAAAGCTGCGTCGGAAATTGTCAGTCTGTGGTGCTGTTCGTAAGCCGATCGCAAACCGTACAATATTTCTATTGTTTCAGCCACGCTCGGTTCGCCGATTTTTATCGGTTGAAAGCGGCGTTCTAACGCAGCGTCGCGCTCGATGTGCTTGCGGTATTCGTCTAAGGTAGTGGCGCCTACACACTGCAATTCGCCTCTGGCAAGGGCGGGTTTGAGCATATTGGAAGCGTCCATGCTGCCTTGAATCGCGCCTGCACCAACTAAGGTATGAATTTCATCAATTACCAGAATGATGTTGCCTGCTGCGCGAATTTCCGCCATAATTTTCGTCAGCCTTTCCTCAAATTCGCCTCGGAATTTTGTACCAGCAATCAGCGAACCCATATCGAGGCTGATTACTTGTTTGTCTTCTAAAATTTCCGGGACGTTTCTGTTAACAATTCGCTGGGCGAGGCCTTCGGCGAGGGCTGTTTTGCCGACTCCCGGTTCGCCTACTAACACGGGATTGTTCTTCGTGCGGCGGCCGAGCACTTGGATCACGCGCTCGATTTCATTTTCGCGGCCCACAACGGGATCGAGTTTGCCTGCTGCGGCTAACTTGGTCAGGTTTGTGCCGAATTCTTCTAAAGTCGGGATTTTGCGATCGCCGCTATCTCCCCTACCTCCGGGTACCGCCGCGACTTCTCCCACGGCACGAATTACCTGCGTGCGGACTCTCTGGCGATCGATACCCAAGTTTTGCAGCACCTTCGCCGCCACCCCTTCATCGTCTTGAATCAACCCCAGCAGGATGTGCTCGGTGCCGATGTAATTGTGGCCTAACTGCCGCGCTTCGTTCAGCGCCGTCTCAAAAATGCGCTTGACGCGGGGCGTAAAAGGAATTTCCGGCGGGAGGAACCCGGAACCTCTACCGATGATATTTTCAATTTCATTGCGCGCCTCTTTCAAGTTGAGGCCCATATCCAGTAATACTTTTGCAGCGATGCCAGTGCCTTCGCCGACGAGTCCCAACAGGATTTGCTCGGTGCCTACAAAATTGTGGCCGAGGCGCCGCGCTTCCTCTTGGGCTAGCATGATTGCTTTAATGGCTTGTTCTGTAAAGCGTTCAAACATATTTTTTCTATCCTACTGTCTTGGCGAGGGCTGTATCGCTGCTGGTGAGGAGCGATTTGGAACACTACACAAATTATAGATGTAAATTTTTGTGTATTTCCTTCTCTAACAATGTATCTTGCTAAGGGGGGAGGGACAGTGGGGAGACCCGAATAGTAGGGGTGTGGTTGCCGTCCGCTGTCGATCGGATATTAATTGAGAATAATAGTAGCAAAATGGCTTGATTCCATGAATACTATCATTTTATCTATAAATAGATTCTTGTACGAGTAAATAAAGCTTGATTTTTTTTACCTAAGTACGTGGTTTAATCAAGCATATAACAGTTGCCATGTCAAGACTTTTTACGGTTGCCATGTCAAGACTTTTGACGGTTGAGGGTGGTCGTGCCGTCAGCCAACAGCCAACAGTCAACAGCGAACAGCGACTCGAATCAGATATATTTTCAACTCTGAGGAGAACTCCATGCAATTTCTCTCGCAATACCAAATCCACTCCACTCTCCACGAAGGTATGGAAACGATTATTTATCGAGGAAAAAGCCCCACCCACCCAGAGACAACCGTACTCAAAATCCTGAAAGCTGAATATCCCACCCTCGATGCAATTACCCGGATCGAGCACGAGTCAGTAGTTAGACAGAATTAATTACACAAATATAGCAGTCCTAAATCTGTCGCAAAATCGAGCTAGATCGGAATCCTTGTAGTGCGAGCATCTTGCTCGCGTACTATTTTTCAAATCATTTAGGATTGCTATACATAGTAAAATGATAAGCTGTTGCGGCATTTAAATTGTCTGTCAAAAAACAATCAAACAATGAGTGGGGAGTAGGGTTGGGCGTCCCGTCCGCCGAGTACGTGCAATTTAAATGCGCGACAGCTTATTGATGAATTAGAACCATCCTGAAAGCAATTGTTCAATTACTTTCACAAAGCCGATCGCAATTTGAATCAACGGCCAACCCACAAAACAAATTAACACCGCCCAGCGAGTTTTAATATCCAAACCTTGGCGAACTGCCACAATTACAGCTAGCAAACTCCACACAGCTAAGATCCGCTCTATTCCTTCTCCCAGCAAGGGAATTAATGTTAAGAAATTCAACACTTGGGGGCCGTAAGCAAATCCGATCGGAACTAGCAACTCCCCATAAGTTACGTGACCCGGTTTTAGCCACTCCCCGATTTTAAAGATCGTGAAAGTCCAAAAATAATAACCCCCCGCTACTGCCAAACCATCTATCAAAAGTGCTAAAAATAACACTAATGGCTCAGTTCGATTGATTAACAAGATGACGGCACTGCCCAACACGCGGGAAAGCGCTGCTAAAATTACAATCGTTAAAGCTATCCGCTTAGTTCTGGGAGTATAGGGAGTTTTTTCGTAAAAATTGCCGTTCAAAGAAAGTGCGTTCCAAAGCGTTGCGCCCAAACCTGCAATTGAATCTTCTCCCTTCACGTTTAACTCTTGCTCCTCAAGATAGTTGACAACTTTTACAAAATAAGCTCTAATACAGCAGAATCACCGAACTATTTCTAGGTAATTAGGTAATTAATTGGCATTCTACCAGATTTTATTAAATGCTAAGATTGATTTTGCGGATACTTGCATGGCTGCGCGGGGGCAGTTTAAATTTGCTGATTGTCGCAGGTGTAATCCTGATAATTTGGGGCATTCTTTCGCCGGTGGGAACTGTTATATGGTGGCTGGGTCAAAGTGCCGAAACTTTGGGTATCAAGAAAAGTCCGCCGGAAATATTGCCCTCAAATAACAGCAATCCACAAGCCAGCAAGTCTTCGCAGCTCAATTGTTATATCATCTTTTTACCGGGAGTTGGCGATTTTTCGGGGGACGAATTAACGCCTGGCGAAGAGTTTTTTCTCAAGCGTTTAGTTAAAAGTCACCCGCAGTGCGTAGCAGTGGGCGATGTTTTTCCTTACTCAGCTTCTAACAAAAGTTTAGGAGGACAGCGGTGGCTAGCTCCTTTTTGGCGGTTTGCAGAAAACGCCAAAAGCGGGCCGATTGCGGGAAATATATTCATTAAAATTCGCAATCTCTGGAGGTTTGCAATTTCTCTAGATTATCGCTACGGCTTTGCATACAATCAGGGAATTGCTAATGCAATTATCGATCGCATGAATGCTCAATCTCCGATTTCAGTTAATCCTCAACAACCTTTGAAAGTTATTTTAATTGGCACTAGCGGCGGCGCACAAGTTGCTTTGGGTGCTACTCGCGATCTTAAAGAATGGCTGAATGCAGAAATTACTGTTATTTCGGTTGGGGGCGTGTTTTCGGGAGAGAATGGTTTTGCAGAAGCCGATCGCGTTTTCCATTTTCGCGGCACTCGCGATTCAATTGAGGATATTGGCGGCATAGTTTTTCCGACTCGCTGGTACTGGTTCGCGACTTCTCCTTTCAATCAAGCTCGTTTGCAAGGCCGCTATGCAGAAGCTTTCAGCGGCCCTCACAAGCACGACGGCGATGATGGATATTTTGGGGAAAATCGGGCGGCGGACGGTCAAAAGTATGTAGATATAACCCTGGACAAGATTAATCAATTGCCTGTTTGGTCACAGAGCAAGTCTGATTGATGAGTTCTTGCATATTCGATAGTCATTAGTTATTAATTTTGTCATTGTTCGTTCTGCGTCCCTTGAAGCTTGGCCTTGTTGCCTTCGGGTCTCTACCTCCAATTCCCGATGCCCGATGCCCGATGCCCGATGCCCCATTCCCAATTCCCAATTCCCAATTCCCAATTCCCTATTATCAATGTCTCGACCAACATTATATATTGCCATCACGAATCACGGATTCGGCCACGCTGTCAGAGTCTCCTCCGTAGCTGCAAAAATTCAAGAATTAAATCCAGATATTTTACTAATTATCACAACAACTGCACCTCGCTGGCTGCTAGAATCTTATATTACTGGCGACTTTATCCACCGTCCCCGCGCTTTTGATGTGGGAGTCGTGCAAGCTGACAGTTTGCATATGGATAAAGACGCGACGCTGGAAAAATTGCGGGAAATTCGGAAAAAGCAAAATTCGCTAATTGCGGGCGAAGTTAATTTTATCAAGCAAAATCGGGTGGGTTTGGTGCTGGCAGACATTCCTCCTTTGGCAACGCGAATGGCGGCATCTGCTGGGGTTCCTTGCTGGATGATGAGCAATTTCGGGTGGGATTTTATCTATCGAGATTGGGGCGGGGAATTTGCAGAAATGGCAGATTGGATTGGTGAGTGTTTCGGAATGTGCGATCGGCTTTTTCGTCTTCCTTTACACGAACCGATGCCAGCTTTCCCAAATATTCAAGATGTTGGCTTGACTGGCGGCAATCCTCGCTACAGTAACGAAAAAATTCGGGAAGTATTCGGAATCGAAACACCGCTGGAAAAAACTGTATTGTTGACTTTCGGCGGACTGGGTTTAGAGGAAATTCCTTATCAAAATTTACAGCAATTTAGAGACTGGCAATTTATTACTTTTGATGCGGAATCTCCCGATTTGCCGAATTTGATTAATATCAAAAATCAGGAGTTTGCACAATCTTTCCCGATTTTACCGCGTCCGGTTGATATTATGCCTGTCTGCGGGCGCTTAGTTTCTAAACCGGGATACAGCACTTTTGCCGAAGCTTTGCGCTTGGAAATACCTGTTGTTTCTATCATGAGAGAAGGTTTTGCAGAAGCTGCGGTGTTGCTGGAATGGCTTCAAAATTATGCGGAACATCAAATTGTGACGGCGGCGGAGTTTTTTGAGGGGGATTGGGAGTTTTTGCGACAACCGCTGCATCCGCCGCGTTTGTCGGATAAGTTGGATAAAAATGGTACGGAGGCGATCGCCCAAGCTGTTGTAGACTATTTTGAATAGGGCGATTAGAAATCATGACTACACCAACAAAGCTGGAGGACTGCGATTGAAATCGCTTAAGTGGTAGGTTGGGTTGAGCAACGAAACCCAACATCCAATTAATAGACCTCTTGCAAAAATAATTAGGACGGGATCAGGGGCCCATCACACAAGAAAAAATAACTCTTGCGGGATGGGTCTCAGATCCCGTCCCATCAATTGATGAAAAGGATTTTTGCAAGAGGTCTAATGAGTGTTGGGTTTCGTGCCTCAACCCCAACCTACAGAATAAAAAAGGAAGAAGTAAGATGTAACAATAGGAGAATATTTTTGCATCAGTCTCATCCAAAATCTAAAATCCAAAATCTAAAATCTAAAATCGAATGTCTCACTATCAACAGATACTCAAGATTCAAACTACAGGGAAGTCTCTGTGCAAAATCACTCCTAAGATAGAAGATGCGGTGGCGAATTCAGGTATTAAAACAGGACTTTGTAGCTTATTTTTGCGCCACACTTCTGCTAGCTTGCTGATTCAAGAAAATGCTGACCCGGATGTACTTAAGGATTTGGCTAACTTTTTGGCTAAACTGGTACCGGAGGGCGATCGCTACATTCACGATGCCGAAGGCCCAGACGATATGCCGGCGCACATTCGCACTGCGCTGACTCATACTTCCGAACAAATCCCGATCGATCGCGGCAGGTTGCTGTTAGGAACTTGGCAGGGAATTTACCTGTGGGAACACCGCCAGCGGGGTCACATTCGCGAATTAGTTGTTCACGTCAGCGGCAGTTAATCGGAATTTGCACCTCGCTGATTTTAGTTGCTTCCGCTGTCATCGGGGAATTGTAAAAAAAGCGGCGCGGCGGCCCGACTATTTCGTATTCAGGATGTTCTTGAAGCCAATCTTTGAGTTTCTGGAGGTTATTTTCGTAGCTTTCCCAAGTGTAGGCCCCGCGCACCCCGATGCTGACAACCGTCATCGGCGAAGTATCAGTGACTTCTACAGCGGAGTTAACGCTGCTGGGGGCGATATTTGGTGCGGGATAGAGGAACGAAACTTCTGCGACAGGAACTGCATCGATTTCCCCGGAAGTTTCCGTGTAGCGCGCTTCTACTGGCGTTGTCATCGCAATTTGGTTGTTGCTGATGTGTTGAAATAAGGGATTGAAGGCGATTCCAGTTGCTTGTCGCAAATCGCCCGCGTGGGTGTAGGTGACAGCGCGGTACTGAGGATATTGCTTAACTTCTATGACCCCAATCTGTGCGGGTTCAGGGAATCCAGTAGGTAATACCATTTGAGATGTGAAAGTTGAGATTTTACATTGACGAATGGGGAAGACTGACTCCGCAAGGGTTTGAAACTTGCTTGCAGTTGCATTGTTTTTGGCAACTGGTATAAATAGGCTGAGATTGTTTGCAGACAATCGTTCAGGTGGCACAATTAGTTTAGCAGTTATTCAGGGCGCTGCTAACTATCGATCGCCTAGAATTAGTTTAGAGATTATTAATTAAGCTCGTAATAATACGGACGGCACTGAGTAAGCAGAGAAACATTAATCTAGTTGTCCTTGAAAAATTTGCGTTTTTCAGAGGCGTCTGCTATTTTGTCGGAAAATATTTGGCTGTTGGGCCGATCGAGCTGCGCTTTCTCAGTGATTGCCACGCCGATCGCTTTCAGCTAGAGGGTCAATTATATCGCTTTCAGGGAATGACATATGAAAAAGATTCTAGTGATTGAGGACGAGCAAGTAATTCGGGAGAATATTCTCAAACTCCTCAAATCTGAAGGTTTTGAGGTGACGGGTGCAGAAAATGGATCGCAAGGTTTATCTTTGGCGGTGTCAAATCTTCCCGACGTAATTATTTGCGACGTGATGATGCCGGAACTTGATGGATACGGGGTGTTGGTGGCCTTGCGATCGAATCCTGTTACTGCTACAATGCCTTTTGTTTTTCTCACCGGTAAAGCCGATCGCTCTGAAATGCGGCAAGGTATGGAATTGGGAGCAGATGATTACCTGACTAAACCTTTCACTAAATCTGAACTTGTGGGGGCGATATCGAGCCGCTTGAAGAAACAAGAAGCTGTCGCCGAACAGTACAATAATTTGCGATCGCAAAGCAGCGAATTTATCCAAGATACCGCCGAAAAATTAGACCAGATAAAAACAAGTTTCTGCAACGCCCTGGAACGAGAAGAATTCCAAGTTTACTATCAGCCGCAGGTCAATGTCCAGACAGGTAAAATTATTAGCGCAGAAGCTTTAGTGCGCTGGCTGCATCCAGAAAAGGGGCTGATTTCGCCCGCACAATTTATTCCGGCTGCCGAAGAAACTGGCTTCATTGTACAGTTAGGCGAGTGGGTTTTGCAGACAGCTTGCAGGCAAGTACAAGTTTGGAAAAATGCTGGTTTTTCGCTGCGGGTAGCGGTGAATCTGTCGCCGCGCCAATTTCACCAACCGGATCTGTGCAGCAGAGTTGCCCAAATTTTAGCAGAAACTGGTTTGGAACCGAGCAGTTTGGAATTAGAGCTGACAGAAAGTTTGATGGTGGAGGATGCCGAAAGCGCGATCGCTACTTTGCAACAATTGAAAAATTTGGGAGTTTGTATATCTATTGACGATTTTGGAACTGGGTATTCTTCTTTAAGCTATCTGACGCAATACCCATTCGATACTTTAAAAATCGACCGCTGTTTCATCAGCAAGATCGCCGAGGGTTGCACAAATGCAGCGATTGTGAAAGCTATTATTGAGATGGCGCACAGTCTCTGTCTTGAGGTAATTGCCGAAGGAGTTGAGACGGAAGCAGAAAAAGATTTTCTCTGGCGCTACGAATGCGATACAATGCAAGGATATTTGTTCAGTCCTGCTTTGCCGGCCGCAGATTTTGAACAGTTGCTGATGGAAGGCAAATAGAATATTGCTGAAGTCAATATTTGTCCTATAATCAAGTGCGATGGGGGTG
The DNA here is from genome assembly GCF_036701805.1 of Microcoleus sp. N3A4. Taxonomy (NCBI): domain Bacteria; kingdom Bacillati; phylum Cyanobacteriota; class Cyanophyceae; order Oscillatoriales; family Microcoleaceae; genus Microcoleus; species Microcoleus sp. N3A4. Next base: position 70,717 of record NZ_JAUBRJ010000014.1, on the reverse strand, counting down.
GAATATGGTTAAAAAATCCAGCAGGAAAGTTGACTCACGCAAATCAAGCAATAAAAAAAATAAGGATGTTTACATAGCTATCCAACTAACTATAGTGATAGTGCTTTTAGCTATTATGTCCAAATTTTTTGTCATTGTCAACGCTGGAGAACGGGGCGTGATGATGCAGTTTGGTAAAGTGCAAGAACAGATACTCGGAGAAGGACTTCACGTAATTATCCCCATAGTTCATAATGTACAAAAGTTGAGCGTGCGAGTGCAGAAACAGGAAAGTTCCGCTGAAGCTTCCTCAAAAGATTTGCAAGATGTTTTTACAGATGTAGCGCTCAACTGGCACATTATCCCAGAAGAAGCAAATGTTATTTTTCAACAAATAGGTGACGAAAAAGCAGTGGTCGATCGCATTATCGATCCGGCAGTTGAAGAAGTATTAAAAGCAGTCATGGCAAAATACACGGCTGAAGAAATTATTACTAAACGGGGAGAAGTTAAAGCCGGAGTTGATGATTTTTTGACCTTGAGGCTGGTTACATATCACATTGCCGTTGACGATATTTCTTTAGTGCACGTTCACTTTTCTGAGCGGTTTAGCGATGCGGTGGAGGCGAAACAAATTGCCGAACAGGAAGCAAAAAAAGGCGAGTTTTTAGCGCTGAAGGCAGCAAAAGAGGCGGAGGCTAAAGTGAATTTAGCTAAAGGGGAAGCTGAAGTGCAAATATTGCTGCGAAACAATTTGACTTCGGAACTTTTGGAAAGGCAAGCTATAGAAAAATGGAACGGGAATTTGCCGCTGATTGTTGGTGATGGCGGTAAAAACTTATTGGACTTGAGGAGATTGTTGGATAGATAATTATTGGACGCACGGGCGGCAAGAAACCAGTTTTTTTTACAAAAATACACGGCGTTTAGCCGGAACTTCCCCAATTGACAAAAGGCGTATTCAGTGCGTAGCAAGGTTTTTAAAGATTTTTGCTGCGGATTTACTGGGTACAAATCAGAGAAACGCATAGCCGATCCAGAGCCTTTTGTTGCAGGATTGTTGGCTCCGTAATATTATCAAAAACCAAACTAGCACCGGCAATAGTTGATTGAATTTGATTGTGAGCGATCGTACTCATATCTGCTAGTAACGTTGGGAAACTATAGCCTTTCTCAGTAACATGAGGTACCCGAGGTGCATAGGGCATAGGGCATAGGGCATAGCGCATACCTCACCACGCTTGAGAACCGCTATATGAACGGGTAAATTATCATCAGTCCGCTTGGTTCTAGCCTTGGCTTTGGTACGATCGCTTGCTTGAGCCTTAACTACAGATTTTTGCTGAAGATGAGCTGACTCCCAATCATCCTCGTCAAACAGAATTGTCGCTAACAGATCGCGCATATGCGATTCTACATCAGTTACACGAGCGCAACGGCGACTTAGGACTGAAGGTGCAGATGTTGGAGCAAGAACTCAAGGAAGCACGGCGCTCGCGGGAGGAAAATAAAAACTCAGCTCCGACCGTCGCAGAATTTCCATAACCAGCCGACTTGCTCAACCAGTTGAAGGCCAGACGCAAAAAGTCCGGGGCAAACTTAGCAGATATGGAGGCGGTTTTAGAGATACTTGGAACTGATGGGAGCGAAATTTGAGCGGAAAATAGGACGATCGGTAATACAATTAACCTGAAACCCTTGCTCCGCAAAAGATATACAATATGAGCACGGAGGGATTTGAACCCCCGACCCTCAGGACCGGAACCTGATGCTCTATCCACTGAGCTACGTGCCCTCAACTCTTTAGAGTATAGCACGTCTTTCGGAAAATGGCTAGTCCGATCGCAAATTCGATCGCCAGTCTCTAAACCGCTTGACCGATGGGGGTTCAACTCGCCCGCGCGATCGCTCGTATCAGGCAGTTCTCGAACCCAGGGACTGCAAATTATACCTAAATGGTCAAAATCCTACGACAATGGGATAAAATAATAGGCTTTAATATAGCAAAGATTAGGTTCACATTCGATGGGGCTTGAGCATCTACCACCGCTAATATGGCTCGGATGAATTCCCTCTAGCTAGTCGGCAGTAAATGGCGCTGCTGTTAAGAGTGGCTCTGCAAGGACGCTTCTAGGCTAAGTTCACCAAACCTCTGAATCTTATGGTTTCTAAAATGTTAGACAAATTACCGCTGCGAACTGTTCTCATAGTTCCATTTGTACTGCAAATCGTCGGAGCCGTGGGACTCGTAGGATATCTGTCTTTTAGAAACGGACAAAAAGCAGTTAATAACCTGGCCAGTCAGTTAATGAGCGAGGTGAGTTTGCGTGTCGAGCAAAATCTGCAAGTTTACCTGACAACTCCCCATCAAATCAATCAAACCAAGCTGGATGCTGTCAAGCTGGGGTTGTTAAAGATGGACAACTTATCAGCTTGGGAGAAATATCTTTGGCGGCAAGTACAATTATATCCCTATATCAATTATACGTCTGTTAGCAACGAGAAGGGAGATTATAGATCCGGTGAACAAATGTCTAACGGCTCCCGAACGATGAATGTGATAGAGAAATCTACTGGGTTAAATTTTTATTCTTACAATACAAACGAGCGAGGCGATCGCACTACAGTTGCCACCATTGTCAAAAACTTTAATAACCGACAGCATCCTGCGTACAAAAGTGCAGTAAAAGCAGGCAAACCCACTTGGAGTTCGGTTTATGTTTCCTTACTAGAACCGACATTAATTATCAGCGCTCTCCAACCCGCATACAGCGAAAAAAATCAGCTAGAAGGAGTATTATCTGCTGCCTTGCGTCTCGACCATTTTGGGAGATTTCTCAACAGTCTCAAAGTTGGTAAATCCGGTCAAACATTTATTATAGATCGCCAGGGTACTTTGTTAGCAACTTCCACCACAGAAAAACCGTTTCGCACCAAAGCTAATAAAAAACAATTGTTTAAAGTGGAAGAAAGCAGCAATCCTTTTACTCAAGCGACAGCTAAATATTTGACTGCACAGTTTCAAAAATTAGACCAAATTCAAAAATCTGAGTTATTGAGCTTTGAAATAGATAAAAAGCGACAATTTTTAAAAGTCCTGCCCTTCCAAGATGGCAAAGGTTTAGACTGGCTGATTGTCGTAGTTGTTCCCGAAGCAGATTTCACCAAAGAAATCGATGCCAATACCCGCACAGCGGTTTTGCTTTGTTTCGCAGCTTTAGGAGTAGCTGTGGCGATCGGCATTCTGACTTCTCGGTGGGTGACAAATCCTATTTCGATCTTAAATACAGCAGCCAAAAATATTGCTAAAGGTGAATGGGACAAAACCGTAGAAAGCGAACGCTCCGACGAATTGGGGGAATTAGCCAAGTCATTTAACAGCATGGCTCAACAACTGCAGCAATCTTTTGAAACTTTAGAACACCGAGTGCAAGAGCGGACGGCAGAATTGGCTGTAGCTAAAGACAAAGCGGAAGTAGCGAATCAAGCTAAAAGCACCTTTCTTGCCAACATGAGCCACGAATTGCGATCGCCTCTCAATGCAATTCTCGGCTTTTCTCAACTGATGACTCGCAGCCAAACTCTATCCCCAGAACATCAAGAAAATATTAGCATAATTAGCAGCAGCGGAGAACACCTCCTCACCCTGATTAATAACGTGCTCGATTTATCTAAAATTGAATCGGGGCGCACCACCCTCAATCCCCATAAAATCGACCTCTATCGCCTGCTCAATGACTTGGAAGATATGTTTCAACTCAAAGCAGATGACAATCACTTGCAGTTAGTTTTTGACCGCAGTCCAGACGTGCCACAATACGTAGAAATCGACGAGTTAAAGTTGCGGCAAATCTTAATTAATCTGCTCAATAACGCTCTTAAATTTACCTGTGAGGGCGGTGTCTGGATCAGAGTTAGTAAGCACTCAGCAGGCAGAAGTCAGCAGGTAGAAGGGGACAGAGTTTATTTGTCGGAAGAATTAACAAATACAGAAGTGGCCGCAAGTAATAATCGGGAAATATCCCAATTAAGTAAATCTAAAAACGCGATTTTTGCCACCCCTAATGACGAGGCAGCTTCTGCCTCTTCCTTCTTCCTCCATTTTGAAGTCGAAGATACTGGACCCGGTATTGCTACCAATGAATTAGACAATCTTTTTGAAGCTTTCGTGCAAACCCAGACAGGCAAAGATTCGCAAGAAGGTACAGGCTTGGGATTGCCAATCAGCCGCAAATTTGTGGAATTAATGGGCGGCGAAATGAGCGTCTGTTCTGCTGTTGGCAAGGGAACTAATTTTAAGTTTTACATTCAAGTTATTGCGGTCGATGCGACTGATATTGAAAGCCCCAAACCGACCCGCAATGTTATTGCCTTGGAACCCAAACAACACACCTATCGAATTTTGATAGTAGACGATAAACCGCTCAACCGCCAACTGTTAATTAAAATCCTCCATCCTCTGGGTTTTGAACTGAAAGAAGCTACTAACGGTCAAGAAGCTATTGAGATTTGGGACAGTTGGGAACCGCATTTAATTTGGATGGACATGAGAATGCCCGTAATGGACGGCTACGAAGCGACGCTATACATTAAAAGCACTATTAAAGGTCAAGCTACTGCGATTATTGCGCTGACTGCGAGCGTTTTGGAGGAAGAAAGGGCAGTTATCTTGTCGGCGGGATGCGATGCTTTTATGCGGAAACCTTTCCGGGAAGCCGATATTTTTGATGCTATGCACAAACATATCGGAGTGCGCTATATTTATGAAGATCCGGGTCAAGCTAATTTATCGGCAATCAAAGCGGGCGATCGGGGCGAAATGACTGCGGCTGACTTCGTGAAATTGCCTGAGTCGCTAATAGCTGATTTAAAGCTGGCGATACTGAATGCAGATATGGATTTAATTGATAGCTCGATCGAGCAAATTCGATTAAAGGATGCAGTAACGGCAGGTGCGATCGCGAATTGTATAGAAAATTTTGAGTACAACAAAGTTTTAAAGTTAATTTATCAAACAATATCAGATGAATAACGACCTTCTCAGCATCGATCGCGGTAATATTTTAGTAGTTGACGACACCCCAGCTAATTTGAGGCTGCTAGCCGGAATTTTGAATGGCAAGGGCTATAAAGTCCGCCCCGTACCTAGCGGGGAGTTAGCACTTTCGGCTGCAAAAGGTATGCCTCCAGATTTGATTTTGCTGGATATTATGATGCCCGAAATGAATGGGTACGAAGTTTGCGAAAAAATCAAAGCTGATGAACTCACTCGCGACATTCCGGTGATTTTTATTAGCGCGATTAATGACGTACTAGATAAAGTCAAAGCCTTTGCTGTGGGCGGGGTTGATTATATTACCAAACCCTTTCAGGTGGAAGAGGTTCTAGTGAGGGTAGAAACTCATTTAGCAATGCGCCAGTTGCAAAAAAAACTCCAACAGAAAAACGATGAACTGACAATCACTTTAGACCAACTGCAAGCTACTCAGAATCAATTAGTGCAATCGGAAAAAATGGCCGCATTAGGGCAACTGATTGCGGGCATTGCTCACGAAATTAATACGCCGCTGGGGGCGATTCGATCGTCTATTGGAAATATTACCAACTTTTTGGATAACAATCTCGAAAGTTTGCCAGTTTTTTTTAAAGAACTGTCAACCGAACGCCAGAACGATTTCGTGAGTTTGATGTACAGTTCCAGCCAACAAACTTACTCTTTATCTACGCGAGAAAAACGGGAATTTAAAAAAGGCGTGAAGCAGCAACTAGAGTCAGAAGGGATTGACAATGCTGACAGCCTTGCTAGCATTTTAGTCAATATCGGATTGCTGGGAAATCTGCAAAAACTCTTGCCGTTGCTCAAAGACGCTGACAGCGAAAATATTATAAAAAAAGCCTACGACTTTGCTAGCATTCACAGAAGCGCTAGAACCATTGCTACCGCTACCGAACGCGCTGCAAAAGTCGTCTTTGCCCTAAAAAATTATGCGCGTTACGATGTTAATGGGGAAAAATTACAGGTGAATATTACTGAGGGGATTGAGACGATATTAACTCTTTATCAGAACCAGATCAAGCAGGGTGTCGAAATCTTCAGAAACTATCAAGATCGATTGCCTGCGGTACTGTGTTATCCTGACGAACTAAATCAAGTTTGGACAAATTTAATTCACAATTCCTTACAAGCTATGGACAATCAAGGAACTTTAACAATTGACGCGGTAAAGCAAGATACTAGCGTCATCGTAAAAATCACTGACAGCGGTAAGGGAATTCCACCGGAGATTTTGCCTAAAATTTTTGAGCCGTTTTTTACTACCAAACCTGCGGGAGAAGGTAGCGGGTTGGGATTGGATATTGTCAAAAAAATAATTGAAAAACATCAGGGTAAAATTGATGTGGAGTCGATCCCCGGTAAAACTGCATTTAGAGTGTCTTTGCCGATTAATTTAACGGAGTAGGTAAAGCGCCCCAGACTGAAGTCAGGGGCTAAAAATTTGCAGTCTAACCGCGCGGAATGTAGAATTTGGAAAACGGTGTGCTTACCCATCGGCGTTCACCCTGCCAGACTAAAGGAGAAAATTAGCGATGTCTAAACCAGCAATTTTGTGTGTTGACGATGAAGTAGCGGTTTTGGAAAGTCTGGAAATTGAATTGCAACAGGCATTTAACGGTAAATATCTTTGCGAATTTGCTGAAAGTGCTGCCGAAGCCCTGGAGATTATTGAAGAGCTATGTGAAGCTGAGGTTAACATTCTAGTGATTGTCTCTGATTGGTTGATGCCCGGAATGAAAGGAGATGAGTTGCTAATTACAATTCATAAAAAATATCCGGAAATTGTGACAGTGATGCTGACAGGACAAGCAGACAAAGAAGCAATCGAACGAACAAAAACTCAAGCCAATCTTCATGCTTTTATACAAAAACCTTGGCACAATCAAGAATTAATTGAAGCGATCAAGTCTGGTCTAGAAAATTTATGAAAAAACCAGTCATTATTTGTGTCGATGATGAGCCGACTATACTCGACAGTCTGGAAATAGACCTGCTAAAAGCCTTTGAAGATAAATATTTAATTGAAACGGCCCAAAGCGGCGAAGAAGCTTTAGAGTTGCTGTCAGAACTTTTAGCAGAACAGTATGAAGTTCCTTTGGTTATTTCCGATCACATCATGCCTAATATGAAAGGAGACGAGCTATTAAGGAGCGTTCATGCCATCTCGCCGAACACTCTCAAGATCATGCTGACGGGGCAGGCAGATTTGGAGGCGGTAGCCAATGCTATTAACTATGCTAAATTGTACCGATACATACCTAAACCTTGGCAATCGGATGACTTAAAATTAACTGTTACTGAGGCAATATACAGATATTTTCAAGACAAACAATTAGTTGAAAAACAAATAGAACTTCAGGAGATGAATCAGGAGTTGGCAAGATTAAACCGCAAGCAGGCGATGCTGATTGCCAAACTCCACGAAAACGAAAGTCGGTTGACGCAATATCTGGAAGCTATGCCCTTGGGCGTGTGCGTACTTGATGCGAACGGTCAATATTTTTACGCAAATCAGAAGGCGCGGGAGATATTTGGCAAAGGCACTGTGCCGCATATTAATTCGGAGCAGAAAGCAGCAATTTATCAATTCTATAAAGCCGGAACTAATCAGAGATGCCCCGTGGAAGAATTGCCAATTATGCGAGCGCTGAGGGGCGAAAACGTGCGGACTGAGAGTGTAGAAATTCGGACTGGCAACAAGATTATTCCGGTGGAGAGTTGGGCAACTCCTATTTATGATTCTATCGGGGATATTTCCTACGGGATTATTGCTTTTACTGATATTACGGAACGCAAGCAAGCTGAAGCAGCGCTCGTCCAAGCTGAAGAGAAGTATCGCCGGATATTTGAAAATGCTCTTGAAGGTATTTTTCAGACTGCACCTGACGGAAAGTTGATCAGTGCTAATCCTGCTCTCGCTCAAATCTACGGCTATGATTCCCCTGAAGAATTGATCGCAAGTGTTAATGATATTGAGTGGCAATTCTACGTGGAACCGAACCGCCGTCAAGAGTTTTTTGCGCTGATGGAACAGTACGGTACTGTGTCTGAGTTTGAGTCGGAAGTTTACCGCCGAGATGGGAGCATTATCTGGATTTCTGAGGACGCGCGCACTGTTTTTGATGCTAACGGTACAGTGCTTTACTATCAGGGTTTTGCTGAGGATATTACTTTGCGAAGACAGGTAGATGTGGAACGAATCAGGTTTACTAATGATTTAGAAAAAGATTTGGCAGCCGAAGAAAAGTTAAATGAGGCACTGTCAGAAAGCGAAAGCCGATTGACTCAATTCCTGGAAGCGATGCCGGTGGGAATAGTTGTTGTAGATGGTCAGGGTAAACTTTTTTACATGAATTCTTGGGGCGAAAGGATACTAGCCCAAGATTTAATTTCTGATGTGGGTACTGACAAATTTCCTGAAGCTTATCATTTTTACGACGCTGAAACTAATCAATTGTATCCTAGGGATCGCCAACCGATTGTTCGGGCGTTGCGGGGAGAATTTGTGCGTATGGACGATATAGAAATTCATGGGTCGGATCGGATTGTGCCGATCGAGGTTTGGGCGACTCCAATCTACGACGAACGGAAAAACATAGTTTACGCGATCGCTGCTTTTCAAGACATCACGGAACGTCTAGAGGTAGAAACCGAGCGCCGCCAATTCACAGACGAGTTACAAAAAGCTTTAGCAGCGGAAGAAAAATTGACAGATGCTTACGGACGGTTTGTGCCGCACGAATTTCTCCACTTTCTGGGATATGAAAGTATTCTGGAAGTCAAATTAGGCGATCAGGTACAGAAAGAAATGTCGGTGCTATTTTCAGATATCCGCGATTTCACTTCTCTTTCTGAAACGATGAATCCCGAAGAAAATTTTCAATTTCTTAATGCTTATTTGTCGCGAATGGAACCGGCAATTAGTGACAATTTTGGTTTTATTGATAAATACATTGGCGATGCGATTATGGCGCTGTTTAATGGCAGTGCGGACGATGCTGTGAAAGCGGGGATTGCTATGCTAGAACTGCTTAACGAGTATAATATTAGTCGCAATCGACCCGATCGCCCGCCGCTGCAAATTGGCATTGGAATCAATACGGGTTCTTTGATGTTAGGCACGGTTGGCGGCCAAAGTCGGATGGACAGCACGGTGATTAGCGATGCGGTAAACTTAGCCTCCCGCGTGGAAAGTTTGACAAAAGAGTATGGAGTTTCGATGTTAATTACTCACAATACTTTTATACAGTTGAACGATATTTATGATTTTAGGTTGATCGATCGCGTCACAGTTAAAGGCAAATCGCGAATGGTAACTGTTTATGAAGTTTTTGCGGCCGATCCGCCAGAGTTACGACAGAAAAAGTTAGAGACAAAGACAATCTTTGAGCAAGCTTTGGTACTCTACAATAGTGACAGGTTTGTCGAAGCTACAAAATTGTTTTCGGAGTGCCTGCAAATCAACCCTAGTGATAAAGTAGCTCAAATTTATATGCAGCGGTGTCTGAAACGGGCGATCGCTCCTGAATAATACCATTTGAGATTTTAGAATAGGGAATGACCACGAATTTCAAAGGTGGTACCCGCCACGCGATCGAACCGTGGAATCAATCCAAAATCGAAAATCGAAAATCCTCAAGAAAGAGCATTTATCTCGCGCAAGTCAATCTAAAATCTAAAATCTAAAATCTAAAATCGAATGACTGATTCTATAAGAGTTTGAAGTTTGCCTGCAGTTGCCTTCTTTTTGGAAACTGGTATAATTATTGTTTAGACAGGCAGGGAAACGCAAACTATTGTTTCTTGCTGCGGCCAGCTTTCTATTTTTAATTCTCCTCCGTGCAATTCTGCAAGGCGTTGAACGATAGCCAAGCCCAATCCCAAACCTGCTTGTTGGTAAAGTTTGCGATCGAACTGCCTGTAAGCTGCTAGCTTTGCAATCTGATCGGCAGTCATGCCGCGGCCTTGGTCTTTGACAGACAGAATAAAAGTCTGATTTTCCACCAAAGTGCTTAAGAAAACTGGCGTTCCTTCTAAAGAAAATTTGAAGGCATTGTCCAACAGTTCCTCAACAATTTTGGTGAGTCTTATCGAATCCATAGCCACCGAGGAATCTTGCAAATTTAATTGTAAATCGTCTGTTCTATTCGCGTGTTTCGCTTGCTGCTGCGCTTTTTCAGTCAGCAAAGATTTTACGCAGCTAAATTCGCTGTGGCGCATCTCCTTTACCAGTTCGGGATTTGTGGCTGCTATCTCCAGTTCTGCATACAGTAAAAAGTTTTGAATCAACCGATACAAGCGATGACCAGAATCTTGAATTTGACCGATCATCTCTAAGATGTCTGATTCCTCGAAGACCTGATATTCTGACAATATTAGCTCGGAAAAACCCATAATGGCATTCAAAGGAGTCCGCAATTCGTGGGGGAGCGACATACTAATATTAGTCCGCAATTCGTCTAGCGTTTTTTGAGATTGCCTGCTTATTGTTTTTTGTTTTTCAAGTCGAATAGCAATGGCTTTTAGCAGTTCTTGCGGCGTACAAGGCTTAGTAATGTAATCGTCTGCTCCCAGTTCCATGCCCGTGCGAACATCAATTTTATCGGCTTTGGCTGTGAGGAAAATAAACGGAATTGTGGCCGTTAGGGGTTCCGATCGCAAAGCTTTGAGGACGCCGTGACCGTCCACTTCCGGCATCATCATGTCGCACAAAATTAAATCCGGGATTTGTTCGATCGCCAGTTTGATGCCGACTTTGCCGTTAATCGCTCCAATTCCTTCAAAATTCTCGGCTTCCAGCAACTCTAAAATATTTTCTCTAATCGATTCTTCGTCTTCAATTACCAAAATCTTGGTCACGGTGATTGCTCCTTTTTGTTGGTACTTTGTTGGAAAAATCTTGGGTTGATACACTTGATAAATTTGTTTTTTAGGCGCTTAATTGAGCGTTAAGTTGCGGATATGTATAGTTGATAATTCAGTTATTATTGACGGGAAGTACAAATTAAAGGCAAGGTAATAGTGAAAGTTGTGCCCCTTCCTTCTTGACTGTCGATCGCGAGTTTGCCGCCGTGAAGTTCCACAGCCCTTTTCACAATTGCTAAACCGAGACCGGTTCCCGAAATAGTGCCGACATTTGTAGATCGGTAAAAAGTTTCTAAGATCCGCTCTAGATCGGCTTGGGGAATTCCGATGCCCCGGTCTTGAACTTGGAAAACAGCTTCTCCATTTTGACAGTTGAGGTGCAATGAAACTGAACTGCCGGCGGGGGAATATTTGATGGCATTTGAGAGGACGTTTCCCAAGATTTGCCGCAGCAGTTTTTCATCCATTTGAGCGTCGAAGTTGCCACCTTCATGTTGAAAGGCGATCGGGTGTTGGTTGCTGTCGTTGAGCTGCTGCTCTTCTATCAGTTGACGGCAAAATTTTTCGAGTTTTAAGTAAATCGGTTGAAACTGCAAGGTATTTGCTTCGATTTTGCCAATTACGAGGATATCTTCTAATAACTCTGTCATGCGTTTAATTGCTAATTGAATCCGCACAAAATGAGTAGATTTTTTATCTTCTGACCACTGAGAACTGTAATCTTGCAGCAATCCAGCCGAAAATTGGATGGTTGTCAAGGGAGTGCGGAACTCGTGGGAAACCATTGTGACAAATTTAGCTCGCAGTTCTGAAAGTTCCTTTTCTCGTGCGAGGGCTTTGAGAATTTCCGCTTCTGCTCGTTTGCGATCGCTAATGTCACGGGCTTCCGCAATCAGCAGCAAAACTTGTCCGGTCTCATTTTTAACAGGTTTCAGTGAGAAATCAACTGTCACAATTTTGCCGCTTTTGGCTAACAAGTCGATTTCGCTGCGGAAAAACTCGCCGCGACTTGCTTTGGAGATCGCGCACTGCAATTGTTCGCAAACCTGTAGCGACTGGGCCCAAATCGCCATTTCCCAAATCGGGCGGCCCACAATATCCTCCGATCGCAATCCGGCAAAATCGAGGGCTGTCTCGTTTACTTCCAGCACAATTCCTTCGGGAGTCAGCAGCTTGGTTAGCTGAAACGAAGAGTCAAAAATCGCCCGAAAACGCCGCTCGCTTTCCCGCAGCATTTGAAATGTTTGAGAACGTTCGATCGCGTAGCGGATCGTCCGCACTAATAATTGAGTAGTAATTTGACCTTTAACAATATAGTCTTGAGCTCCCAAGCGAACTGATTCAAGTGCGATCGCCTCATCATCCCAGCCCGTCATTACCACCATTGCCGCATCGGGAGCAACTTCTCGCAGGCGAGTTAGGGTTTCCAAACCGAGGCTGTCCGGCAAAGAAAGGTCGAGCAAAACTACATCAAAGGATTGTTTGCACAGTTGTGCGATCGCCTCATGCAGGAATTCAACAGACACCAGTTCCCACTGGACGCCCACAGATACTTCTAACAGTTCTGCAAGCAAATCAGCATCAGCCGGATTGTCTTCTACTAACAGAATCTTAATCCACATAGCTTAAACGTTTTTGACTGTAAAATTTTCACTCTACCAATCTCAGGTTAAACTTTTTTGCTTTCCCTTGCCATTTTTAACTTTAAAATTATTATTTGGGAACTGTCACCACCGCCAGCCACCAATCCTCAATCCATCTCACCAGCTTAGCAACTTGACTAAAATCGATAGGCTTAGTGATGTAGCACCGGGCTGACAGGGCATAAGCTCGAGCATCTCTTCATCAGTTGCTCAGGTTGTCATAATTACGACCGGAATCATTTTTAACTTGGGTGCTGAGTTAATTTCGGCCAACTTTTCAAAACAGCTTTTTTTAGGCAAATTCAAGTCAAGCAGAATTAAATCGGGACGGAGGACGGCAACATACAAACCTTCTTGCTGCAAAATATTCATTGCTGACACCCGATCTTCCACTCTTGTGCCACTTGTTTAAAAAATTACTTTCCGCCAGCTTTTATAAATCCCGATCGGCATCGCTGGGCAAATCCTCCACCAGCAGAATGTCAATAGGTTGAAAAATTTTTAGAGCGCTCATCAGCAAAGCTTCTGTTCGTTTAATTTAGAGGCAGTTTGACGACGGCGAGCCAGAATTCCTCAATTAACCTGACTACTTTAGTAAATTGTACTAAGTCTACAGGCTTGGTTATGTAACAGTTGGCGTGGAGCGAGTAGGACTTAAAAATATCCTCGGGAGCTGCTGAAGTGCTGAGAATCACTACAGGAATTAATTTTAACTTCGGGTCAGTTTTAATTTCTTCTAGCACTTCAACACCGCTTTTTTTCGGCAGATGTAAATCGAGCAAAATCAAATCGGGACGGGGTACCCTGAGATAGGGTTCTTTTCGGCGCAAAAACTTGATTGCTTCGACTCCATCCTCGACAAAATGCAAGTTATTCAATATTTTACCCTGACCGAGAACTTCTATTGCCAAATCCGCATCGCTGGGAGAATCTTCAATCAGCAGAATTTCTATGGGTCTAACAGTGCTTCGATCGCTCATAATCGGCGTATCCTTGGGATTCTAAAAAAAAATTGAATTTTGAGGCTTCAGGTATTAATTATAGGAATAGTGAAGTAAAAAGTCGCTCCTTTTCCCTCCTGAGATTCCACCCAGATGCGCCCGCCGTGGCGTTCAACAATTCGCTTGCACATCGCCAAACCTATGCCAGTACCGGAATATTCGCGGCGGGAGTGCAGGCGCTGAAAAATGATAAAAATGCGATCGGCATACTGCGGATCGATGCCAATGCCGTTATCGCGGACGCTAAACAGCCATTCGCTCTCTTGCCTGCCAGCAGCGATATGAATCAACGGGGTATCTTGGCGGCAAAATTTGATACCGTTGGCGATCAAATTTTGGAATAATTGCACCAGTTGAAATTCATCCGCCATCAGGGTTGGCATCGCGTCGCAGGTGATTGCAGCTTTTCTTTCGGCGATCGCAATTTGCAAATTACACAAACTTTGCTGCACAGCAACGTTGCAGTCCGCCTTCTCAAACTCGTGACCCCTCGTTCCCAAGCGCGAATACGCCAACAAATCGTTAATTAACTGTTGCATTCTGGTGGCGCCATCGACAATATAATTAATATATTTATCTGCGCGATCGTCCAAATTTCCTTGATAGCGCTGGGCCAGCAATTGAGTGTAACTGGTAACGGCTCGGAGCGGTTCTTGCAAATCGTGGGAAGCCACATAAGCAAATTGTTCTAATTCCTCATTGGAACGCTTCAAATCTTCTGTAAGTTGCAGCATTTGCTGCTCTGCTTCTTTGCGGTCTGTAATGTTGTAAACCAAAGCGCAACAAGACAGCAGATTTCCCTGGGAGTCCATGACTGGACTGGTAGACATATCAGTCCAAATATCTTTGCCGTCCTTGCTTTTGAATTTAAATTCGTGTTGTTCACTAATACCTTGCTTGCGCCGCTCGACATTATCAATAGCTTGTTCTTTTTCCTGTTCGTCCATGAAATCAAAAAGCGACCGCCCGAACATTTCTAATTCACTATAGCCGAGCATTCGCGCCATTGCGTGGTTCACGTAAGTCGTGAGGGAATTGCTGTCAATTACCCAAATACCTTCTTCTGCTAATTCAACTATTTGTCTGTACTTGAATTCACTTTCCTGCAACGCTCTTTCCGTTAGTTTGCGCTCGGTGATATCTTTCATAAAACAGTGGTGACCGTTAAATATCCCTTGTTCGTCGCAAGCTTTTACCATTGTTACTTGCTTGTAAAAAAACGAGCCATTTTTCCGCACGCCTCTAGTTTCAACTTCTACTTTGCCAGAAGTTAGCATTTCCTGATAAGCTAAGATCGTCATCTCAACATCGCCCGGATGTACGCTGATCTGCCATTCCATGCCGAGCATTTCTTCTGGTTCGTAACCGCATCTATGAGCGTAAGCTCGGTTAACATTCACGTAGCGTCCCTCAATATCTAGCCGCGAAATGCCTTCCATCGCATTTTGCATGGCTGCGGTGAGGTCGCGCAGCTCTTTTTCCGCTTGTTTGCGATCGCTAACATCCTGACCGATAGCCAAAAAACCAGTGATATTTCCTTCAGTATCGAATAAGACAGTCACGGACAATTGCACCGCAAACCGCGAACCGTCTTTGCGAATGTAAGTCCATTCATTTTCCTCACCTATTCCCCGGCGCGGCAAAGCAAAAAAAACTTCTATTCCCGGCTCTATTTTTACTCCCAATTCTTGAGAAAGAATTTCAGCTCTTTTACCGATCTCCACAGGATCGTGAATTATTGCTAGCGTGACTTTCCCCACCACTTCTTCGGAGGAATAGCCTAAAAGTCGCTGTGCTGCCCGATTAAATATTTTAATTGTACCGTCGGGTTCTGTAGAAATAATTGTGTAGTGAGCGCTGTTAAGAATTGCATTTTGCAGTTGCGTCAATTCCAATAAAGTTATCGCAATTCTTTGTCGGTAGGCTATTTCTTGTGGCAATGAGTGCTGAGAACTTTCGATTTGAGCAATGCGCTCAGCAACTCGATGTTCCAGAGTTTCATGCAGCAGTCGATTTTCCTCTTCTACCTGCTTGCGTTCTGTAATATCAGTAATAGTACCAACATAACTTTTAACCTCCCCATTTTCTCCGATTATACCGACAGCTTGACCGAATACCCAACTGATTTTAGCGTGATTAATGCCTTGAAAGCGGTACTCGCATTTAAACGGCAATTTCTCCTGCGCGGCGCTATACCATTCAGCAAAAACCCGCTGGCGGTCCTCTGGATGAACGGCTTGCAACCACCCTTTGCCCAAAGCTTTATCGCAGGCTATTCCCGAAATTTGAGACCAGCGCTCGTTGACATACAAGCAGTCTCCTAAAGCGTCTGCATAAAATATTCCTACCGGCGAAGCTTCAGTTAAAGTTTGATAGCGAGCTTCTGTTTTTCGGCGTTCAATGATTTCTTTTTGCAGTATTCGAGCGAGCATCTCTAATTGAGTTGGAGTGACGAGAGTTAATGCTTGGGGAACTAAAGGAATTAATGAAAAAGCTGTGTAAGCAGAAATCGCGGCGGTAATAATTTTCAGACAGCCAGAAACCCAATAAACAGGATGCCAAAGCGTCCAAATTTCCATTATATGAGTAGTGCCACAGGAGATAATAAAGGCTGCGAACAGCCAAAAGATTTTGCGAAAGGGCAAGTCTTGTCCCTGAGTGATAATATAAATTAGCGATAGCGGTATTGAATAGTAAGCCAGGGCAATTATAGAGTCTGACACTACGTGGAGCGCGACTAACTCTCGCTGCCAAAGATAACAGTGGCCGTGAGGAATATAATTTCCGGTGAATAACAGGTGATTTAAAAAATTCCAAATCATAAATGGAATGGGAATGGGGAATGGGTAATCGAGAATTGGTAATTGGTAATTGGTAAGCTGGAATTGGTAATTGGTAATTTAACCCAATGACTTATAAGCTATCTCCAATCTTTGAAACATACAGTCTTGGACGCACGGGGGACTAAAAACCCGGTTTCTGGGTAGATGCCTCGTTACCAAACCGAATATTGTCTTATAAACTGGTTTTTATTTCCTAATTCTTAATATAGCAATTATCAATGATTCGCGAGCTGTAACGATCTCTAGGTTGGGTAGAACGAAGTGAAACCCAATATTCCGATTTGAGATTTGAGATTTTCCTTCCTTCTTCCTTCTTCCTTCTTTTTACCCGCTCAGCTTCGCCGCTATAGCCTTCTTCCTTTTTATATAAAAAATGGGGCGAGCCAGAAGCCCGCCCCACCAAAAATTATGCTGCTGCTATTAGCCCAACAGCGCCTGAGCCTTAGCTACCACATTATCAACGGTGTAGCCAAACTTTTCTAAAGCAACGGGGCCCGGTGCAGAAGCGCCGAATCTGTCGATACTGACGCTATCACCTTCAGCACCCAAATAACGTCCCCAGCCGAAGCTAGAGGCTGCTTCAATTGCCAACCGCTTAGTAACAGCTTTTGGCAGTACAGATTCGCGGTAAGCGGCATCTTGTAAGTCGAACAATTCCCAGCAAGGCATCGAAACAACCCGCACTTTATTGCCTGCGGCGCGCAATTTTTCAGCGGCATCAACGCAGAGGTATGTTTCGCCGCCGGTGCCGATTAAAATGATGTCGGGAGTGCCGCCGTCGTCGGACAAAATGTAAGCGCCTTTGGCAGTTCCTTCGATCGAACTTCCAGCCAAATTGGGCAGGTTTTGACGAGACAAAGCCATTAAAGTTGGGCGGGTGCGGCTTTCAACTGCCACTTTGTAAGCGCCGGATGTTTCATTACCATCCGCAGGGCGCATTACCAACAAATCGGGAATTGCGCGCAGAGAAGCTAAAGTTTCAACTGGTTGGTGAGTCGGGCCATCTTCGCCCAAGGCTACGGAGTCGTGAGTCATTACATAAATAACTCCAGCTTCCGAGAGTGCAGAGAGGCGAATTGCGCCCCGCATATAGTCAGCAAATACCAAGAAAGTAGCGCAGTAAGGAATTAAACCGCCGTGCAAAAGCATACCGTTGGCGATCGCGCCCATGCCGTGTTCCCGCACGCCAAACCGCAGGTTACGACCTTCGTATTGACCTTTTTGGAAATCTTTTTCACCCTTGAGCAAAGTCATGTTAGAAGAAGCCAAGTCAGCGGAACCGCCGATCAGTTCAGGTAACACACCTGCCAAAGCATTCAAACATTTTCCAGAATGATTCCGAGTCGAATCTGCCTTATCTTCTGCCTTGTATGTCGGCAAAACTTTATCCCAACCTTCGGGAAGTTTGCCTGCAACCGTGCGCTCGTATTCGGCAGCTTCTGCAGGATATGCTGCTTTATAAGCATCAAAAGCTGCCTGCCATTCTTGCTCAGATTTAGCGCCTTTATCTACTGCTTTGCGGAAGTGTGACAAAGCATCATCAGGAATCTCAAACGGTGCGTGTTCCCACTTCAAGAAATCGCGAGTTGCTTTCACTTCATCGCTACCCAAAGCAGCACCGTGAGCGCTGTAAGAATTGCGTTTGTTGGGAGAACCGTAACCAATGATGGTGCGGACTTTAATCATGGACGGTTTGTCCGTGACTTTTTTGGCTTCTTCAATAGCTTTGTGAACTGCTTCTAGGTTAGTATCGTGGTCTAGAGCGGTATTGTCTACTGTAATAACGTGCCAGTTGTAAGCTTCAAAACGCTTGCCCACATCTTCAGTAAAGGCCAAGCTAGTGTCACCTTCAATAGAAATGTGATTGTCATCGTACAGGGCAATTAATTTGCCGAGTCCGAGGTGTCCGGCCAAAGAGCAAGCTTCGCCAGAAACGCCTTCCATGTGGCAGCCGTCACCCATGATGACATAGGTGTGGTGGTCAACAATGGTGTGGTCGGGCTTGTTAAACCTAGCAGCGAGGTGAGCTTCTGCCATTGCCAAACCGACGGCATTAGCAATTCCTTGTCCGAGGGGGCCGGTGGTAACTTCTACGCCTTCGGTGACGAAGTTTTCGGGGTGTCCGGGGGTTTTGGATTCCCACTGGCGAAATTGTTTGATGTCGTCGAGGGTGACGCTATCGTAGCCGGTCAAGTACATGAGGGCGTACTGCAGCATACAGCCGTGGCCGGCGGAGAGGACGAAGCGATCGCGATTAAACCACTTGGGGTTTTTCGGATTGAACCGCATGAACCGATCCCACAGCACGAAGGCCATAGGGGCAGCGCCCATCGGCAGTCCCGGGTGTCCTGATTTTGCTTTTTCTACCGCATCGATGGCGAGAAAGCGGATAGAGTTGATGCAGAGTTCTTCAGTCTGTGATTGGGTTGCAACAGCCATAATTCTGGTTTTTATATGTAAGAGAGAGTGTGTGGTCGATTCTGACAGAGGTGCGATGAGCCGAGTTCGATCGCTCGCGTCTCTGCTGTTCAGTTTCTGTGGAACTGCCGTGAGGCTGCACTACATATCATCTCACCAGTTGCGATCGACAGACAACTTAATTTTTTAATGTTTCGGCCGCTTTGTGCAGTCGATAACAATTTGCGATCGGAGATATTTCTGGCGGGGAGTTGACAGTTGACAGTTGACAGTTGGCAGTTGACAGTTGGCAGTTGGCAGTTGACAGTTGACAGTTGACAGTTGACAGTTGACAGTTGTAGGGTGCGTCGCTACCAACCATCCCAAACAAAAATCGACCATCGATGAGCGACGCACCTGACAGTTGACAGTTGTAAGGTGCGTCGCTACCAACCATCCCAAACAAAAATCGACCATCGATGAGCGACGCACCTGACAGTTGACAGTTGAAAGTCAAGGCAGGCTGGACGATCGCGAGTGTATCTTGATTGTTAGACATCTTCCATAATTCTTGTGGGGAGTAGGGGTTAGGCATCCTGCCTGCCAAAACCTGCTTTTTAGGAGATGTCTATTTGGCAAATTGGCTCTCAAAACCACCCTGTTATGATATAGTTTGGTGTTTCTGACATCTTGCAGCTCGATCGCGAACAGGCAAGATGCCTGTGAAGCGAAGAGTGAATTTTATTGTGGGGCGCTGCTTTGAGCAACGCCCGATCGCACAATCGCGAGAATAGTGCAAGATGTAAGATATTTGTAATTCCAATCAGGCAATAACTAATGACTCTCAGTGAAGCCGAAGTCCGCAGTCAAAAAGTAGACGAACTGCGATCGCAAGGCATAGAACCGTATCCCAGTGAATCCTACGCGCGATCGCACACAGCCAAGCAAGTTCGCGAAATATTTAGTCAGCCGGGAAAAGAACTCCAAAACGGAGAAAGCGACCCCGAAGAAATTTCCCTGCGATTAGCCGGCCGCATCACTTCCAAGCGGGACAGCGGCAAAATTGGTTTCATCGATTTAAAAGACGCCACAGACAAAATTCAACTCAAAATCGAGAAAGCAATCGTCACCGGCGAAGTCGGTTTGAGCTTTGAACAAATTAAAAAATTGCTCGATGTCGGCGATTTTGTCGGCGTCGAAGGTATCGGCTGCCGCACCCCCAGGGGAGAACTTTCTATTTTAGTGAGGGAATTAAAGCTTTTATCAAAAGCTACCATGCAATTTCCCGATGCTTATTACGGCATTAACGACCCCGAAGTTTGCCGCCGCCACCGCGAAATGGATTTGGCAAGCAACCAAGATGCGCTCAACCGTTTTATGCTTCGCAGCCGCATCGTTCAAAGCATCCGTTCCTATCTCTGGCAAGCCGATTTTTACGAAATAGAAACGCCGACACTGCAAGCTATTTACGGCGGTGCTGCTGCTAAGCCATTCATCACTCACCACAATGCTTTGGAGGTGGACTTGTATTTGCGAGTGGCTCCCGAACTGTTCTTGAAAAGAGCAATTTCCGGCGGTTTCGAGCGAGTATTTGAACTAGGGAAAGCATTTAGAAATGAGGGCATTGACAGCACCCACAATCCCGAGTTTACTTCTTTAGAAGTTTACCAAGCTTATGCTGATGTTTTCGACATTTTAGGAGTTGTCGAAGATGTCATGTGTTTCGCGGCGGAGGCGGTATTTGGGGATGTCAAAGAAATAGAAAATCAGGGGGAAACGATTAGTTTAGAACGCAAGTTCGACTACAGCGAAAAGTATCCCGGTTTCAGCGGCAAACACTGGCAAGTGAAAACGATAGTAGAAGCTGTCAGAGACGAGTTTGGGCTGGATTTTGACAGTTTGGACTTGGAAAGTGCGATCGCCTCTGCAACCAAACTAGAATTGCACCTGTCTAAGTTAGAACAACAAAGTTTAGGCTACGTGCTGTATGCGGTTTTTGACAAATTAGTTGTTCCCAAACTAATTCAACCTACATTCATCATCGACTATCCCGTCGAAGTCAGTCCTTTAGCAAAAGGACATCGCAGCAAGCCGGGATTTGTAGAACGTTTCGAGCTATTTATCAACGGTACAGAATACTCGAACGGCTTCTCAGAATTGAACGATCCGAAAGAGCAAAGAAAGCGTTTTGAGGAACAGCTAGCACAGAAAAATGCAGGCGATGACGAAGCGCATCCAATGGATGAAGATTTTATTCAAGCGCTATCTTTGGGAATGCCTAATTGTGCGGGAATGGGTATCGGCGTAGACAGATTGGTGATGCTTTTAACTAATACTCAAAGCATCCGCGATGCGGTGATGTTCCCGACAATGAAACCTGTCAAAGATTGATTCGTAAAATCTTTTAGGGGCGGGTTCACCAATAACATTTAATTTCCACAAACAACCTCAATAAACCCGCCCCCCACAACAGATAACCTACATCAACCTTGATGTTTATGTAATGCGGACAATGTGCATTTTGATTGCTGGTAGAGTGGGGGGCGGGTTTATTTAAATCGTGAATTATTGGCAGGTATTGTTGGTGAACCAGCCCCTACAAGCATCAATTTCAAGAATTTTATATCACCGCATAAATGAACCGACAACACCGTTCATATCTTCAGCCAAAGGATTTCCCAAAGCCTTAAACTTCCACTCGCCGCCTTCTCGATAAACTTCTCCCATCAACATATTTAATTTTCCTTCATAAGAAGGGTCATTTGACAAACGATAGCGAGCGATTTCTTTCCCAGTCGCATCCACCGCTCTCACGTAAGCATTTTCTACCATGCCAAAATGCTGATTTCTCTCTTTTGCACCGTAAATATTCACGCCCAAAATAATTTTGTGATATTGTGCTGGCAAAGAACTCAGTTTCACCAATATCTGTTCGTCGTCTCCATCTCCAGCCCCCGTGAGATTGTCGCCTGAGTGAACAACTGTTTTGTCTTTGGATTCCAAATGAGAGTAATAAATTACATCCTCTTTGTAATTTTTTAATTTGCCATTTTCCCCCAGCAGCATAGCGTAGGAATCTAAGTCAAAATTTGCACCGCTGCTTCGGCCGAAAATACTTTTTTTAGCTTTCGCTACATCCCAGCCCAAAGCCATTGTCAGTCGGGATAAGTCGTATTCGCTTTTGCTGAGAACGATCGATTGTCCTTTTGTCAAGTTGATAGCCATAGTTTTGTGATTGTGTAAGGTTTATTGTGAAGTTGAATGATTGCCCTAAGCTAGCATTTTGTTTGCCTGGAAAAGCTGTTTCTAGGGTAATAGATTTTTGATACGCGCTGATTTTACCCAATGCGGATATTCTGCTGTCAACAAATCGTATAATTCCTCATCGGCAATATGTTCCGGGTCTTCTAAACTGAAGAAATCTGCGTTGTCTAGGTAGCGATCGCCCATTTGGTCAAGCTGCTCTAAAAAGCTAAAATCGCTCGCTACGGCTCTTGCTAACCACCCGCGAACTCCCTTACTTTTGACATCATTCTGCGACTTGCCGATCGCCATAAACTGCCAAAAGATCGGCTCGTGGGACGACCATTGTAGCTGCTGCTTGCTTGCCGATTCGTCCGCAGTTTCTCCATCAGTTACAAACATCACGTAGACAGGTCGATCGGCTTTAATAGCTGCGTAGCGCCTGCTACCGCCACCATCAGGAAAATAGAATTTTCTAATTTCCTTCATCACTTTACCGTAGTAAGTACCTCCTTCTAAAGGATACTGTTGGAGTATATGGTGGATGAAGTTTGAGAAATTGTCGATCGACATTTCACCGGGATTGTGGGGGTTGACTCCAAACAGAAATATGTCGATCGCTGCGTTGTCATCAAACCGACATCCCAAAGCCAAAATCTTCTCTGCCAAACGCTGAATTTTTCCTGAACTGTATAGGGAAGACATGGAACCAGAAATATCGAGGCAAAGCGCTACTTGAGCATCGTGATTTGTGAGATTTGCTTTCTTGAGCGAGATATCTGCTTTCTTAGCAAGATTAAAAATGTGCGGCGCTTTTTCCTCAAGCTTTTTGTCTAACGCTATAGCTTGCTGACTTTTGTAACTAACTTCAATAACTGGTAATTTAGGCAGTTCTACTGTACGTTTTGCTGGCTTTTCTTCCTGTTTAATCTCTGAATGATACTTGTCAACAAAACTCTGCAACCCTGCTTTATATCCTTGTCCTACGGCCTGAAACCTCCAAGCTGCATCTTTTTTATACAACCGTCCAAACTCGACTGCTGTTTCTTCAGAAAAACCTTCTGTTAAATCATAGCGCGCTAGTTCGCTGTCGGTTTCGCGATCGTACAATCGGATAAAAGCATTTCTGATTTGGCTGAAATTTTGATGTTTAGCTTGTGCGTCGTGAATCGTGACCACAAAAACCATTTCCTCAACCGCAGCCGTTACTTTTCCTAAGTCTACATAAATTGTCTCGTCATCTCCTTGAGTTTGACCAGTTTGATTGTCTCCCGAATGGGCGATCGCTCCGTCCGGCGACTGCGAGTTATTGTAAAATACAAAGTATCTTTCATCGGGGATTTTGCCGTCCGAATCTAATGCAAAAACCGAGGCATCGATATCGCAGATTTGCGGGTTTGAGTCGGATAAATTTAGTTTAGTTGCTATTTCCCAGCCCAGGGCGATCGCAACTTTTGTTAAACTTGGAGATGTTTTAGAAAGATTAAATCTTTCGCCCTTCTTTAATTGAATTCCCATCTGGTTTGTCACCTCATGAGTCTGATTGCTTAAAATCGAGGGAAACATTCCTGTTTCCGAATTTCCCCTCGATTTATTTAGCTGGGATCGATCGACCTTTTATCCGGCATACTTGTCTACAAAGCTTTGCAAGCCTGAATTGTAGCCTTCTCCTACAGCTTGGAACCTCCACTCGCCGTCTTTCTTGTAAAGTCTGCCAAACTCCACCGCAGTTTCCCTAGAAAAATCCTCGTCCAAATCGTACTTAGTTACCTCTGTGTTGGTAGTAGTGTCGTAAATCCTGATAAAAGCATTCCGCACTTGACCGAAGTTTTGCCTTCTCGATTCTGCTTCGTGGATTGTCACAACAAAGACAATTTCTTGAACCGCCGAATCGACCTTAGTTAAATCAACTGTAACGGTTTCATCATCGCCAACTCCTTCTCCGGTTCTGCTATCTCCCAGATGTATTACAGAAGTGTCTGGCGACTCTTTATTGTTGTAGAAAACAAAGTATTTTTCGCTGGGGATTTTTGCATTTGCACCTAACATAAACACGGAAGCATCTAAGTCAAACGCCCCGCCGGTGTCTGTAGCATTGGTATCCCATCCCAAACCAATCCCGGCACTTTTCAGCCCCGGTGCTTCTTTAGATAGATTGATTCTCCCGCCTTTTTCCAAGTTGATAGACATTCGTCCTCCTATTCACAACATCACTCTTAGTTACCGATCGCAATTATACCAAATGTCACAGGAGGTTGACAAATTGCTGCTGGTACTCATCTATCGATTTTCGATTTTCGATTTTGGATTTTCGATTGTAGAATTGAAGAATTGACCCTGCGGATGAATCCGGGGGCTTGTACGCTGGATGCTTTTGGTTAGAGTAGCTTGACAAATTGCTGCTGGTACTCATCTATCGATTTTCGATTTTCGATTTTCGATTTTCGATTGGATAATTGAAGAATTGGCCCTGCGGATGAATCCGGGGGCTTGTACGCTGGATGCTTTTGGTTAGAGTAGCTTGACAAATTGCTGCTGGTACTCA
>NZ_JAUBRJ010000014.1:11524-46045 GCF_036701805.1 Microcoleus sp. N3A4 | reverse complement strand
TCCTCAGTCATCAGTTCGTGGGTGCTTTCCACTCTGTCTAAAAACACGATTCCATCTAAATGGTCGTGCTCGTGTTGAAAAATTCGGGCCACAAAGTCTGTCAATTCTTGTCGGTGGAGTTTGCCGTCTCTACTGGTGTATTCTATCTCGATCGCCCTACTTCTCGGCACCAATCCCCGAATCCCCGGAATACTCAAACAGCCTTCCCAGTCTTTGACTGTCTCTGTTGACGCAGCCACAATCCGGGGATTAATCATCGCTGTGGGCTCCATGTTCGGCGCTTGGGGATACCGCAGGTTGGGACGGGATGCGACGATGAACAGGCGATCGGACTGAGCCGCTTGAGGGGCGGCAATCCCCACTCCGTTTGCCTGCTGTACTGTACAGATTAAGCTGTCAATCAACTGCTGAATGCGATCGTCCTGAATATTCTCGACAACTTGCGACGGGCGGCGCAGTACAGGATTTCCTAATTGTGAGATTTGTAATATTTCTGGCATAGTTATTGGTTATTTGTTCTTCGTAAAAGTTTTGTAGGTTGGGTTGAGGAACGAAACCCAACATAATAACTACATTAAAAGTCAACTGTCAAGCGTCAACTGTCAATTTCTCGAACTTTTTGCACCGGCATACTTCCTGGTTTCGTTTCTTTTTGTTTTGAGAGTTGGGTTTCGTTCCTCAACCCAACCTACTAACTACTAACAACAGTAAACATTCAACTGATTATCCAACTTTTTGAACTGGCAAACTCCCCGGTTTTACAGTCAAATTAACTATTTGCCCGTTGCGATTAATCTCCATTTGCAACAGCCCGCCAACCTTAGCATTTTGCACGAAATCCTGAACAGCTTCCGACTGAATAATCGGCTGATTATTAATCTTTTGAATCACATCTCCAGCCCGCAAACCTGCCGCCGCAGCGGGAGAATTAGGAACAACGCTCACAATAGCCACACCCCGATCGACTGCAACTCGCAGACTGCTGTTAGCATTGCTGTTAATTTGCTCCTTAACCTCTGGAGTCAGCGTCGCCATTTCAATGCCTAAATAAGCGTGTTCGACTTTTCCCGTCGAAATCAGTTCCTTCGCCACCTGTTGCGCTGCCTGAATCGGAATCGCAAACCCCAATCCTTGAGCACCTTGAATAATCGCCGTATTCATGCCAATAACTTGGCCCGAAGCATTCAGCAGCGGGCCGCCCGAATTCCCCGGATTAATTGCAGCGTCTGTTTGAATAAAACCGATCCGCTTGTCGGGTACGCCCACATCAGAGCTCGATCGCCCCGTAGCGCTAATAATCCCCGCAGTTACCGAATTGTCCAAACCCAAAGGATTGCCGATCGCGATCGCCCATTCCCCAGACAACAGCTTATCCGAATTGCCGATCGGCACCACAGGCAAATTATTCGCCTCAATCTTCACCACAGCAACATCCGTCACCTTATCCGCCCCCAACACCTGCCCCTGAAAGCTGCGGCCGTCCTTGAGAGTTACACTTACCGTATCGGCTCCCTCTACAACGTGAGCGTTAGTGAGAATCACGCCGTCGGCACCGATGACAAAACCCGAACCAGTGCCCCGTTCGATCCCGCCCCGGCCGCCCGAATTCGGTTCTATGCCAAAAAAATCTTCCGGCGACAGCCCTCCATTTCCCGGTTTCACCCGGCGCGAAGCATCGATCCGAACCACTGCCGGGCCAACTTTTGCCACCGCAGCCACAATAAAATTCACCGACGCCCCGTCGCCCGACAAGTCAGCAGGCGGCAAGGCTTTGCTAGCTCGATCCTTTGTACTGGGAGGCAGTTGCAATTTCGGTTCCAGCGCCCTTTGCCCCGAGTCGCCAGAATTTGCACGAAATTGAGAAACCGTCAGACGATCGCCCAACAAGGCTGCCCCGGCTCCCGTTACCAGCAGCAATATGTAAATTGCCGGTTGCTTCCAAAATTTGCCAGTAGAACTCTTCATGGCGACGTTTTAAGGCTTTCCTGCCCAATCTAAATATTTGCCGAGCAACTCCCCGATACCTGGTTTGGGCCGATGGTGCCGCAAAATTTTTGGGCGATGGCGTCCCGCCCCGCAAGCTACGGCAGACTCCCTTAAACTTTAGCATCTGACGACTAAACTCTCTAGACTATAAACTTAATATCTTGAATGCCGATCGGCAGAGGTGAGCAGTGGACATTCCCCTCGAAAGTCTGTGGAATCAGATACTTGAACGTCTCCAGGTACAACTTAGCAGACCTAGCTTTGAGACGTGGATCAAAACTGCCCGCGCCGAACAACTCGAAAATAACTGTTTGATCGTCAGCGCCCCCAACCCCTTTGCTCGCAATTGGTTGCAAAAATATTACGTCAAAACCATTACCGATGCAGTCGAAGAAATTCTGGGCTATCCCGTAGACATTTACTTGACAATTGCCGGGGGAAACGAAACAGGTGGCAGCAGCGACTCCGCCATGATTTGGCCGTACCCCATTGCCGATGTCGAAAGCCACTCGCTTCACCCCCCCAAACCCGCTAATTTAAACCCGAAATACTTATTTTCCCGCTTTGTCGTCGGTTCTAACAATCGCATGGCTCACGCGGCCTCCCTCGCGGTAGCCGAGTCTCCGGGCCGGGAATTCAATCCCCTATTTTTGTGCGGCGGCGTCGGTTTGGGCAAAACTCATTTGATGCAGGCGATCGGTCATTACCGCTTGGAAATTGACCCCAACGCCAAGATTTTCTACGTTTCTACTGAGAAATTTACTAACGATTTAATCGCCGCAATTAGGAAAGACAGTATGCAAACTTTCCGCGACCATTATCGGGCAGCAGATGTTTTATTAATAGATGATATCCAATTTATTGAAGGCAAAGAATACACTCAAGAAGAATTTTTCCACACTTTTAATACTTTGCACGAATCCGGCAACCAAGTAGTTTTAGCTTCCGATCGCCCGCCGCAGCAAATCCCCCGCCTGCAAGAGCGTTTGTGTTCCAGGTTTTCGATGGGATTAATTGCCGACATTCAATTGCCAGACTTGGAAACTCGGATGGCAATTTTGCAGAAAAAAGCCGAGTATGAAAATATGCGGCTGCCGCGAGATGTGATTGAATACATTGCTTCTAGTTACACTTCCAACGTTCGGGAATTAGAAGGAGCTTTGATTCGGGCGGTAGCTTATCTTTCAATTACTGGTTTGCCGATGACTGTGGAGAATATCGCCCCGGTTTTGAATCCGCAAACTGAAAGCGTAGAGGCGACTCCCGATGCAGTAATTGCAGTTGTGGCCGAGGCGTTTGATGTTTCTGTTGAAGATTTGAAAGGCATTTCCCGCCGGCGAGAAATTAGTCTCGCCCGTCAAATAGGGATGTATTTAATTCGACAGCATACTGGTTTGAGTTTGCCGAAAGTTGGCGAAGTGTTCGGCGGCAAAGATCACACAACTGTGCTTTACAGTTGCGACAAAATTGCTCAGTTGCGGAACACTGACCCGAATTTGGCTCAAACTTTGCGTCAGTTGAGCGATCGAATTAATGCTGTCAGCCGCAAAACTTGAGAACAAGTCAGTTGTCGGTTGTCAGTTGTCAGTTGTCAGTTGTCAGTTGTCAGTTGTCAGTCAGTATCGTAGGGTGCGTCGCCACCCTTAAATCTTAAATAGTATCCACAATCTTTGAGCGACGCACCGGTGCAGAATAGTGAGCGTAAACAAACCCACACTTTCGATGCCACCGGATTCGATATTGCCTGTGGAAAAACCTGTGGAAAAGTTGCCTTCCGTTTGTGGAAAACTTTACTCGATCGCCCGAAACAGTTTTTGCACCCAAACCGACGGGCGATCGACCGCACCAGCTTTCCCACAAGTTTTCCACAGGTAATCCTTTGCTACAAATTATGCCCAGCAAGCAGTTAGCTTTTTTTTCCACAGTTTCCACAGGGCGATCGGCACAAAAATAATTCAATAAATTAAAAAAAACTGGCGATCGCTACTCACCCGATACAGATAGTTCGCGACGCGCGCTGACTTCAGAAACCCGGTTTCTAGCCCCATGCTTGGGCCCTGACAGAGAAAAACAGACCCGCCGGCTTTCTGTGATACGATTTGTTTCTGTTTCAAATCCGGTTAATTAACCTTCCTACCATGAAATTGGTTTGCACCCAAAGTGACCTCAACGCCAACCTCTCGTTGGTGAGTCGGGCCGTTCCCTCCCGCCCGACACATCCGGTACTCGCCAACGTGCTCTTAGTAGCGGATGAGGAAAATCAGCGGGTTAGCTTGACAGCTTTCGATCTCAGTTTGGGCATTCGTACCAGCTTCGCAGCAGAAGTGACTGGCGGCGGCAGTTTTACCATACCCGCTAAATTGCTCAACGATATTGTTTCGAGACTCCCAGATGGAGAGATTACTTTAGAAGACGAAGCGGGGGACACTGTAGCCTATCTCACTTGCACTTCTGGCAGCTACCAAGTTAGAGGCATGGGCCCAGAAGAATTCCCAGAATTGCCCGCAATCGAAGCCGGAACAATCCTCAAATTGCCACCCGAAGCCTTGATAGAAGGACTCAAAGGAACTTTATTTGCTACTAGCCCCGACGAGGCAAAACAGGTACTTGCAGGCGTGCATTTAAAGGTATTGCAAGATTGCCTGGAATTTGCAGCTACAGACGGCCACAGATTGGCAGTAGTTCAAACTGCAAATGAAAAAGCTGAAGGCGAAGAAACCCAAGAAGAATTTGAGGTGACAGTCCCCGCTAAAGCATTGCGGGAAGTAGAAAGAATGCTGGTAATGCGGCAGTGGACTGAACCTGTTACCCTGCATTTTGAACAAGGTCAAGTAGTTTTTGAATGGGCCGACCAGCGGCTGACAACTCGCACCTTGGAAGGGCAATATCCCGCATACCGGCAGTTGATTCCGCCCTCCTTTGAGCGGCAAATTACCTTAGAAAGGCGATCGCTTTTAGCAGCAGTAGAAAGAATTGCCGTTTTTGCCGACCAAAAAAATAATATTCTCAAATGCAGCATCGACGAGGAGAATCAGGAAATCACTTTGTCTGTAGATGCTAAAGATGTCGGCTGCGGCAAAGAGTCAATGCCGGCACAGATTTCGGGAGACAGCATAGATATTGCTTTCAACGTAAAATACCTAATTGACATTTTGAAAACGGCCCAGTCTCCCGAAATTCAACTGCAATTAAACGGTGCTTTAGCCCCCGTAATTTTCCAGCCTTTGGGTGGAGTCAATGCTACATTCTTGGTGATGCCAGTTCAGCTAAGAGCTTAAAAAGAGTCATTAGTCATTAGTCAGTAGTCATTAGTCGTTAGTCATTGGTAATTGGTAACAAATAACCAATTACCAATTATCAATAATTAATAACAACTGACTTATTCCTTCAAATCAATGGCAACAAAATTTCAAATTCAGTACCCGTACCCGGCGTAGAATGCAAATTTAACTTGCCTTTATGCTTTTGCGTAACAATTTGATGGGTAATTGCCAACCCCAAACCAGTACCTTTGCCCGCCGGTTTAGTGGTGAAAAATGTCTCAAAAATCCGCCGCTGAATTTCTGGTGGAATTCCCGGCCCGTTATCGGAAATTCTGATGGCTATCCAAGCGTTATTTGGATTTTTTCCGCTTGCTTCTGGGCTGAAATCGCAGTTTTGGCTGGCGGAGGATAGCTGTTTTGAATTTTGTCGATCGCCCGTAACATAATTTTGAATTAATTCCGAATTCACGCAGTCTCCGTCAGAACTGTCTATTACCTCGGTTTCAATAGTAATCGCAGGCACAAAACCATTTTCTCCTTTTACCTCTTCCAAAGCGTCGATCGCATTGCTGATGATATTCATAAATACCTGGCTCAACTGACCCGAGTAACACTTGAATAAAGGCAAATCACCATAGCTTTTAACTACTTCAATCCCGTACTTGAGACGGTTTTTCATAATTAGCAGCGTACTGTCAATACATTCGTGGATGTTAGCTTGTTTCAAGCGGGCTTCGTCCATGTGAGAAAAAGTGTGCAAGCTGGTGACGAGTTCGGTCAGCCTCTCGGATGAAACTTTCATACTTTTGAGAATTTCCACCCAATCTTTTTGCAAAAAATCGAAGTCTATGTTTTTTTTGAATCCGTCAATTTTTTCGCTGTCACCGACAATGTGTTCGTAAGCAGACAGCAAATCCATGATGTCTTTCGAGTAGTTGGACAAAAAGCCGATATTTCCCCTGATGCAGGTGACGGGATTTCTAATTTCGTGGGCGACTCCAGCTACCATCTGCCCCAAACTGGCTAGTTTTTCGGTTTGAATTAGTTGAGATTGAGTTTGCTGCCTCAGCAATTTTGTCGCTAGTTCGTGAATGTTGGATTGGGCTACTAAAAGTTCGTGCACGTCTAGCAAACTATAAGTTTGAGGCGACACTTGAACTACAATCGGTTCGTAAAGCAGTTCTTTCGATCGCAACAGCGACTTCCTCGCTGCATCCACGATTAAAGTATTGCTGGGAAAAATTAAATTCTCAGTTTCGGCAAAGCGGTACAAAGCCCTCACAGGTCGCTTTAAAAATAATTCTCGCCCAAAAGGACGGCTGATAAATTCTAAAAATCTCCGCCGGGAAATCATACCGCCAAATTCACCTCGATGGGTCACAATGACTCCCGGTAACAGCGGATTAGCTTCTAACATCTGAGAAATTCGCATTCCCCAATCCGTAGCTTCTACCTGAAAATCGTAAAGAGACAATTCTTGGAGAGTAGAATCTAAACACAGTTCTCCTAGGTCACCATCGGAGATGGGTTGGACTGGTCTTTCTACGCAGGAGGTATTCAACATAAATTCATCAGCACGCTTTTTTGGGGTTCTATTTGCCAGCAGACATTCAGCTACCAAAGGTCAGCAGGTGAGTTGCTGAGTGCTTCGATCGGCATTCGCCTAGCAAACTGCATTTTAAATTACACAAAAAACTGACTGTCGTAAATGGGATTTTACCACTAAAAGTATTAGGCAAGATTGAGTATTACCGAAATAAATGCGCCCTGGTAATTATACATGACTTTATTTTATACTGACTTGAGGAGTATTAACGCTTGGCTAGACTATTTAACTATTCATTAACCTTAAGTTATCGTCTTAACCTTTTGTTAATAAATTTTTGTACTGAGAAATATAATTGATTGACAATAGAAGAAAATCGCAATTGCCCGATCGCCCACGCGATCCACTCCGTCAGGAGATAAGTTAAAATCACAAATTCGGGCGATCGCGTCCCTGAATTTGAACTCGCTAAGGGCGATGGCGTCGGGCCCTCGCCCCTGCTACAGCATTTGAGGCTGTGTCACCCCATCTCTCCGATCCGCTACTAGCAACCCCTCGTAACCCTCAGCCCGCGGCACGCCCGCCAGTGCGTCCCCTATAGATTTGTAGCGAAGACTAAAGTTCTCACTACAAACCAATTTTATAGCGATCGTTCTATAAAACAGTTAGCCTCGCCCGCAATCTGCCAAATCTGCCCTGGCAGTTGTTCGACAATCAACCATTGTTGACCGAAAGATCCATCAAATCGGCGGCGCTTTGCCGATGCAATTATTGATTGGCTGTACGAGGCGGATATGAATAAAATTTTATTCAAATTTAAACAAGTTTAACGAGTCCAAATCATTCAAGGCATCAGCATAGATTAAATTAGAAGGTCTACAAATTCCAGCAAAAAAAGGCAAAAAAAATTAACTGGATCTTAACTTAGTGCTATGCTTTGGTATGATCTACAAGGAGTTCTACCAAAGACGTATAACTAAATAGCAATCTACCAGTAGGTGATCGATGCAACCGGGCTTAACAAATCAGTTAAACAATGCTTTTACCCTTTTTCTCAGCTTGTTAGTAGAGGCAATACCTTTTCTGCTGCTCGGAGTTTTATTCTCAGGTTTGCTGCTGGGCTTTGTAGACGAACGCAAACTCGTATCCCGCATCCCGCGAAACCCGCTGCTGGGGGCTTTGATGGGCAGTTCGATCGGCTTTTTGTTTCCCGTGTGCGAGTGCGGTAACGTGCCCGTAGCCCGCAGGTTGCTGATGCAGGGAGTGCCCGCACCAGCCGCGATCGGCTTTTTGCTCGCGGCCCCCACCATCAACCCCATCGTAATTTGGGCGACTTGGACGGCATTTCGCGATCAGCCAGAAATTGTAGTTTTGCGGGTGGTATTTTCCCTAATCACAGCCACAATTATCGGCTGGGTGTTCAGCGCCCAAACAGACTTGCGGCCCCTGCTACACCCCTCTGTAGCCCGCGCCATCCCCCTGCCAAAACCAGAGTTTTCCGAAAAAGAGCTCGTCCAAGCCAACACTTCGCTGCTGTTGCAGTCCGGGACATTTATGCTCGGTCAGCCGGGGGGGGCGGTGCCGATCGAATCTTTGCTACAAGACGACTGGAAGCCTTTACAAACAGGCAAAACAGAAAAAACCTCGAAACGTTCCTCGATGTTCCACCGCGTTTCTAAAGAGCGTCTGCGCCTGCTTTTAAACACTATGGTACAGGAGTTGCGCGAATTGGGAGGAGTGTTGGTAATCGGAAGTGCGATCGCAGCCATCATTCAAGTTGGCGCACCCCGCGAACTAATTCTCAACCTCGGCCAAGGCCCCGTTTCCTCGATTCTCGCCATGCTGCTATTAGCCGCAGTCGTATCGATTTGTTCTACAGTAGATGCCTTTTTTGCACTTTCTTTTGCTTCCACATTTACCAGCGGTTCGCTGTTAGCATTTCTCGTTTTCGGGCCGATGATTGACCTCAAGGGGATCGGTTTAATGCTGTCAATTTTTAAAGGTCGAGCCGTAGTTTACTTAATTGTCTTGGCAGCTCAGTTAACCTTTTTAATGACCCTCGCTGTCAACTTGCATTTAGGTTAATAAATTAGCCATGACGGACAACTAACGAGAGATTCCCAATTCCCAATTCCCGATTCCCAATTCCCAATTCCCGATTCCCAATTCCCAATTCCCAATTCCCGATTCCCCATTCCCAATGACTCTTACAAAATGAAGCTTAAAAAAATTAGCCTCTGGCTGGACGCCCTAGCTATCTTAGCGTGGGGAATATTGCTCCTAAAATATTGGATCACCGGCAAATTAAGCATTCTCATTCACCCCAATTACTTTGGCTTGACTCTAGCGGGAGGAATCGGCTTAATGGTTATTGGCGGGTTAAAAACTTGGGAACTCTTAAAACTCGATCGCACCGCAAAGCAATCGCGGACATCACCAGCAAATAACTCTCCCAGAATCACAGAAGTTGAACACGTTACTTTGTTTCCCCCCAGTATCGGCAGCACCTTAATGTTGAGCGTCGCATTAATCGGTTTAGTCACAACGCCACGCACATTTACCAGCCAGACAGCATTAGAACGAGGCCTCACCGAATCCCTGCCAATCACCAGACTGCAACCCCAAGAATTTCGCAATAATACAAAACCAGAAAAGCGATCGCTCGTTGAATGGGTGCGGCTGTTAAATTTCAATCCCGAACCCGATATATACAGAGGTCAAAAAATCAAAGTTCAAGGATTTGTAATTCACCCCCCCAACATCACAGAACAATATCTGTGGATCGGGCGTTTTGTCATTACCTGCTGCGCGGCGGACGCCTATCCAATCGGGTTGCCGGTAAAATTACGGATAGGTCAAAGCCGCACCGCCTTTGCCCCAGACAGTTGGCTAGAAATAGAAGGAGAAACGATCGTAGAAGAACTGCAAGGCAAGCGCAAATTAATCATTCAAGCATCCTCACTCCAACCAATCCCCGAACCAAAAAACCCTTATGATTATTAGGTATGGAGTAAGTATGAGATTGAATTTTACATTTATTGCGACATGGACACTCAATACCCGTCCTCCGCATACAAATTAAGATACTGTACAGTCAGCTATAAAAGTGGCAGCAGCATCCTGTAGCAGTTGCCAATAGCAAATTCAGCCACTACACTCGTAATTAGGAAATAAATTCTGAGTATATGTCATCCGAAAAAAAATTAGCGATCAAAGGTGCTATCTGGACGATCGCCAGCTATGGAAGCAGTCAAATTATCCGATTTGCCAGCAACCTAATCCTGACGCGCCTGCTTTTGCCTGAATTATTTGGTCTAGTAGGTCTAGCCTACGTTTTTATCACAGGCATCAACTTATTCTCAGACATCGGTCTAGGCCCAAGCATCATCCAAAATAAGCGCGGCGAAGATCCTCAATTTCTCAATACCGCTTGGACACTGCAAGTTATTCGCAGCTTTTTCATTTGGATTTGTTTGATTGTAATTACCCACCCAGTTGCTAATTTTTATGGAGATCCCCGTCTCCAGTGGTTGATTCCAGTAATAGGTATAAATTCCCTAATTGGAGGGTTCAACTCGACTGCTACATCCAGCCTCAACCGGCAGATGGCAATCAAGAGAGTAGTAATTTTTGAGTTGGGCATACAGATTGTTTCTACTACAGTGATGATTGTCTGGGCCTGGTTCGATCGCAGCATCTGGGCCATCATCGCCGGCGGCTTTTCTGCTGCTTTAATGGAGTTAGTATGGAGCCATTTTTTGATTCGCGGCAAGTCAAACCGATTTGCTTGGGATAAAGAAGCAGCTAAAGAAATATTTGCTTATGGGAAATGGATCTTTGTGTCTACGGCTTTGTTTTTCTTGTGTTCTCAAGCCGATCGACTCATCCTCGGGAAAATATTTACTTTAACAATGTTGGGCATTTACGGCATCGCTTTTACTCTCGGCGATATGCCGCGGCAAGTCATCATCGCCATTAGCGGCAGGGTGATTTTTCCCTCGATTTCTATGCTGGCAGAGTTGCCGCGACAGGAGTTGCGCGCGAAGATACTCAACAATCGCAAGCTAATTCTAATACCGTTAGCCGTAGGTTTAGCAATTTTTGTGAGCTTCGGAGATCAGTTAATCTTAACACTGTATCGGAAAGAGTATGCGGCGGCATCTTGGATGATGCCAATCTTGGCTTTAGGTGTCTGGCACACCACCCTCCACAATATGATGGGTTCTTGTCTGTTAGCCGTAGGAAAGTCTCAGTACCCAGCTATAGGCAATCTGCTGACTTTTGTGAATCTATGTATAGGTATACCGCTGGGATATCACTTAAAAGGTAATTTAGGTGCTGTAATTGCTGTAGCTTTAGGCGACCTTCCTACCTATGCAGTAACTAACTACGGTTTGTGGCGAGAAGGACTAACTTGTTTTTGGCAGGATATTCAATTGACAGGACTGTTTGTAGGGGTGCTGGCAACTCTACTTTGGTGTAGAGTCGCTTTTGGTTTGGGCCTGCCAATCGATAAAATATCACCGATGGATTTAATTCCAATCAATTCATTTTTTCAGTAAACAAAAAGGAGATTGTCTATATGTCAGACGAAACAAAGACAAGACGAAAAGTAATCCACTTTATCTTTTTACAAATGGCTTTGTTACAAGAAATATCGCGAGTTGCCACGAGGTATACTAAGCTGATGTTTTTTTATCAAAGAAATCGCATTATAGATTTATTCAAAGAAAACGAACAGCCCGAAAAAAAACGCCCCAAAGTCTTTGCGGCTGTCGCACACATTACATCCGTTGAAGAATCTAAGAATCCAGAAAAAGCCACAGAAAAAATAGAGAGACTCAGGCACACAATAGATGGACTGTTGACGAGTTTTGCTCATTGCGACCTGACTGTTGCGATCCAAACTTTACCGAACAGGCACGTTACAGCGTATTTACCTGAATATCAAATTAAGTGCATTCAGATACAAGAAGGCCCTGAATGCGACCCCATGTTGGTAGAGTTTAGACTTCAGGAAGAATTTGTCGAAAGAGTAGAAAAATTTGACTGGTTTTTATTCATAGAAGATGACATTGTTTTGTACGATGCTTTTATTCTAGAAAAATTAGAAAATTTTAACCGACAAAGCGGGTATAAAAATGCTATTCTTTACCCAAACCGTTATGAAATGTATGAAGGAACCAAGAGATATATTGATTTGACAATAGATCAGCAGCTATCGTGGAATCAGCTATCTAGTGTAGAGATAGAAGGTGTAAAATTTGCTGAGTTTAGCAATCCTCATTCAGCATTTTACTGTTTGTCAAGAAACCAGATGAAAGAGTGGATAAAATCTGGTCGCATCTTCAAAAATCAAGTAGTAAATGTTGGGCTTTTAGAGAGTGCAGCAACTTTTTGTCTTTTGGAATGTTTCTCAATATATAAGCCTCACCCGTCAAACCTAAATTATTTTGAGGTCAGGCATTACGATAGCAAATATTCTAAGCTATACCCCGAACCGGAATCGCCGTATACACTGTCAGCGGTTAATAATAGTTCCAAGATACCCATTGTCAAGGATTAGTGAAAGGTATCTCAGCTAAGTATTCGTCATGATTATTGGTAGGATGGGTAGAGTGCTAGCGTTACCCCTCAACCGATTAAAGAATTCGCGATTTGAGATTTTAGATTGGATTAAAAATCTCAAATCTCAAACAGTGCTGGACGCAACTGGCACAATGGTAGGGCGATCTACTGTCCTCAAAGCCTCTCTCGATCGAGCAATTTTTAGCTCTGAGGCACCCTAAAAGGTAAAATCTCAAATTTCACATCTCCACTCGGTTGATGCTGTTGGAAGTGCCGCGAACTCGACCGATTTAAGATCGTCAGTTTAATTCAGTCCTGGACGCACCACAACTTTCAGAAACCGGGTTTTTTACGAAAAGACGCATTGCAGCCCTTTTCCCTGGTAAAAAAAACGGGTTTCTGAGAGTCGGGAGTGCATCTAGGACTGTAAAATTTAAGAGGGAAAATTTGGTATAGCCTTTCTTAAAAAGATGAGGTATGATTGACAGATTATATAACCACTTAAACGTATAGGGCCCAAGCCCAACTACGTCCGCGAATCTTTCTGAGAACGGCTATAGTTAATTTTCAGCAGAAATAGGAGAGAAAGATTTGTGAGTATTTTTAACAAAAAAATTAATCCTTCACCCTTCGCTATTCTGCCATTCAAACAGCCGATCGACCGCACGGCGATCGCCCTCATGCTAGTGCTGAGTGTATTAATGGGGCTGCTGCTGCTGAGCGGCGATCGCACGGCACCCAGAGTGCGAGAATTTACCTGGGAAAACAAACAAATCGGCGCCGAAGATACCGGCTTTATCCTCACCTTCTTTCGGCCGATGAACCACTCCACCGTCGAGGAAAACTTAAAGCTAGAACCCCCCCTCCCCGGTAAATTTAGTTGGGCTGGAAGGCGCATGGCTTACACCCTCAAAGATCCAGCACCCTACGGCGTTACCTACACAGTAAAACTCGCCGGAGCAACCGACAAGTATTTCGGAGAAAACAGCCAAAATAAAGGAACGCCAATTCAACCGTTTAGCAGTTCCTTTCGCAGCCGCGATCGAGCTTTTGCTTACATCGGCGTCCAAGGCGAAACAGAAAGCAGATTAATGCTAGTCAATCTCACCAGCAGCGACTCAAAACCGATACCCCTAACTCCCAAAGATTTAGTCGTTACCGATTTTAAACCGTATCCCGACAGCGATCGCATTTTATTCTCAGCCACAGATCGATCGATCGCCCGTAGTGGCGGCACCCTAAATCAAGAACTATTTACAGTCACCACCGGCATCAATCCCCAATCCCCCGGATCGGAAGCCCAACAAAAACAGCCAGCAGGTAGAATCGACAAACTATTAGACTCCAAAGATTACCAAAATCTCAAATTCGACCTCTCAGCCGACGGAAAAATCATCGTGATTCAGCGCGTCAACCGCAGCAATCCCGGCGATTTCAGTTCTTGGATTATTGAAGAAAAAAAGCCGCCCCGACGCTTGGAAAATGAACAAGGCGGAGATTTTATGATTCGCCCCGACAGCAAATCGATGGTAATATCTCAAAAACAAGGATTAGCGATCGTCCCCCTCAAACCGGAAGCAGACCCAGTAGAATTTTTGCCAAAATACGAACAAGTATTGGGCATGGCCCGCGACAACTCCGCCGCCGCATACGTTAAATACAACAGCGACTTTACTCGATCGCTTTTCATATTAGACAACCAAGGTGCAGAACAAGAAATATTGCGGATTCCCGGCAGCATTATCGCCGTTTATTTCGACCCCCGCAAAGACAAAGACAACGAATTCCAACGTCTCTACTGTTTGTTAGCCCAACGCCTCAAAACAGAAAGCTACAAAGAACAGCCTTTCATCGCCACCATCGACCTCAAAAAAGAGGGCACTCGTTTGGTAGGAACCATCAAACCGCTGCTGGTTTTGCCCAACCAATTAGATACCCAAATCAGTTTATCTCCCGACGGGCTGGCATTAATTTTCGACCAATCAGTCACAGCAGCAAATCCCTCAGCAGCAGACAGCCCCCGCAACGATAGCGGACAGTCGATCGCCACCAGCCGCCTCTGGCTGCTACCCTTAGTAGAAATACCCGCAGACGGTTCTCCCGCGGCAAAAGTACAGCCAGAAGAACTTCCCTTTGCCGGCTATCACCCCCGCTGGCTACCATAAATCAATTTGAGATTTGAGATCGCACTGCTGACTAATGACTGGTGACTAATCTAAAATCTAAAATCTAAAGTCTAAAATCATTATGACTCCCGAAGAAATTAGCAATACCCTTAAAGACTTATTTGGTGACAGTGTTGAGACACCTGCCGCCACTTCTTGGCAAGTAGAAACCCCCAAATTTCGCCTGTTAGTCCTCCTTTCAGAAGACGGCACTTGGCTGCGGATTTTGCTGCCGATCGCCGATGCCCAAGAAGCTCAACCATTTTTTGATAAACTGCTAGAAGCTAACTTTGACACCACCCTCGAAACTCGCTACGCCATACATCAAAACGTTTTGTGGGGAGTATTTCAGCACAGTTGTGCCACACTTGCCGCCGCAGATTTCTCGGCCGCCGTCGCCCGACTGCTGGCTTTGCAACAGCGAGGTTTGTCCGACTTTTTCGGCGGTTTGATAGAAAGCCGCATCCGTCAAATCATCAAAGCTGCGAAGATGCAGGGACAGTCTGTCGAAACTACCCTTCAGACTTTAGACCGTTTCTACGCAGAGGGATTGATGGGCGAAATGGAACTCGGGCGAGAGTCTCGCGAACAGACTCTCGCCGCTTGGCGGTATCAGCTAGAACGCCTCTGGCCGGAGGTGGAACCCTAAGACGATTTGAGATTTGAGATTGCAGATTGCAGATTGCAAAAAAGTGACAACCATCGAGGTTGGGAAGTTGCCTAAAGTTGCATTTCTTTTTACTGGTATAGCAACCGCACCCGACGGTTAGGAGGTCTTTAATTGCACAAACCCTTGCGAAAGATTGCTTCTTCCTTCTCTGGCGACGATAACTAAAGCCTTACATCCGTTACATCGGTTACATCCGTTGCCGAACTTCCTTCTGCTGTACAATCTGCCGATTTTTGCCTCCGCCCCAGTCTTGACAAGCGAATTTCAAAGGTGGTACCCGCCACGCGATCGATCCGTGGAATCAATCGAAAGCATCTGGAATCTAAAATCCTCAAGCCCCCGACTCGATCCGTGGGGTCAATCCAAAATCTCAAATCTAAAATCTAAAATCGAATGACCGTTGGGGCCTCAAGTCACTTCCTCGATCGCTAATCCGGGCCCTCGAACCCTCGAAGGATACCCGTATATTCACCGATAATCCGCGAGATATTCTCCAATTCCCTAGTAGCACCGGAAAAATGGTATAATAGCTCACAAAAATCCCCGATCAATTTTAATAATTTTCGGCAAACAAGCGATCGCAGGGTATATCATGGTAAAAAGTTTAAAGCAGATATCCGTAAGTTCCACAAAAGCTTCGATCGTTTAACATTGATTTAGAAACAAAATCTTTAGCAGACAATGCTAGTGCGATCGGGTTTTCTGCTCCGGTGCTGTTGTAAAATTACAAATTAGCAACTACCCCCTACCAATTACCCGTTACCAATTAATAGCAACTTAAGTTATCCATCAATACAACATTTAACAGGGGTTTCATCTATGTTTGCTGTGCGTGAGACTAGCTCGGAGTTATCAGTGTTGCATATACCTGAAATTTGTACTTGGAACATCTCCTTAGAATCAACTCTTCTAGACCTGCCACTCTACAACTGCCAAATTGAATTAACTCAACAGGCAAAAGAAGTAGCCCAGGCT
The DNA here is from genome assembly GCF_036701805.1 of Microcoleus sp. N3A4. Classification (NCBI taxonomy): domain Bacteria; kingdom Bacillati; phylum Cyanobacteriota; class Cyanophyceae; order Oscillatoriales; family Microcoleaceae; genus Microcoleus; species Microcoleus sp. N3A4. Next base: position 29,872 of record NZ_JAUBRJ010000014.1, on the reverse strand, counting down.
TTTGAAGGACATTCCATGCTTCCCGGCGTCATTTTGACCGATCGGGGTAATTTTGTCGGCATAATATCCAGGCGTCAATTTTTTGAAAAAATTAACCGCCGCTACGGAATAGAAATGTTTTTCAAGCGACCAATAGAGGTATTGTACAGGTTTTCCAAGCAAGAGCTGCTCGTGGTTCCAGGCAGTAAATTAATAGTAGAAGCCGCCCAGGAATCTCTTTACAGGTCAGCAGAATTAGTTTACGAACCCGTAGTAGTCGAAATAGCACCCCAGATATACAAACTGTTAGACGTACACCAATTAATGGTCGCTCAATCAAGAATTCATCAATTAACAAATAAGTTGCTCCACAAACAAACCCAAGCCAAACTCATCCAAACAGAAAAAATGGCGAGTTTGGGGAGGATTGTAGCCGAAGTAGCCCACGAAATTAGAAATCCGCTGAACTGTATTTGGGGAAATTTGACTTTTCTGCTTTCCTATTTTGAAAACTTGCTTCAGCTAATGTCGGTTTATGAAGAAGAATATTCGGAACCGTGTGCCCGAATTGATGCCCTCAAAGAAGAAATTGAATTTGATTTTTTACAAGAAGATTTGCCAATCACCTTAGAAGGGATGGAGTTGGGAGCCTCGCAATTGCTAAAAATAGTTAACGGGCTGCATCACTTCTCTCACATGGACGAGACAAAGGCAGTAGAGACAGACATTCACGAATGCGTGGAGATGACGCTGTTAATTCTGAAAAACCGCTTTAAAAATAACATAGAAGTGGTAAAGAATTACGGGGAACTGCCGCTAGTTAGCGGCTACTCCGGTCAGTTGAGTCAGGTGTTTTTGAATTTGTTAGTTAACGCTCTAGACGCCCTGACAGAGTACGCAGCCGATCGAGAAATACAGACCGAGTGCCTGGACGACTGGCAGCCCCAAATCGAAATTACTACCAAAGTCATAGAAACCGAACACGGCACGCGGGCTGCAATTTGGATTGCCGATAACGGGCCGGGCATTCCCCCAGAAAATCACCAGCAGATATTTGACACCTTTTTTACCACTAAACCAGCAGGCAAAGGCACCGGTATGGGGCTGGCTATCTGCCATCAAATCGTCACAGAAAAGCACGGCGGCAAACTTTCACTGCGATCGCAACCAGGCAAGAATACCGAATTTGAAATTCTCCTGCCAATAGTTCGCAAAACATGATCGACTCAAAAAAAATCTCCAGGTTCGCTTCTGCAGTGAAATCATAGGCTAGCTTAGTAGTAAGTTCTCATTTCACTTTTCAAGCGTTTCGGCAACTAAAAGTTCCAGTGGCAAATAAATTCAGTTCCAAACTCCTTAGTCCTTCACTTTCCGAAGGCAGCCATCAAGACCTTTCCCTAGAGTCTACTCTCTGGGATTTGCCCCTGTATGACTTTCAGGTTAAATCGAGCTGCTTGGCGATCGCAGTTGCCGAAATGTTTGAACAGCATCCCCTAGTGCCCGGAGTCGTCTTGGTGGAAGCAGGAGAGTTTGCTGGCATGATATCCCGCAGGCAACTCCTGGAATATTTGCTCAAACCCCAAGGCCCCGAGCTATTTTTGCACCTGCCGCTGAAAGTTCTCTACAGTTATGCTCGGGTCGAAATATTATTAGTCGCAGAGAGTACAACCATTTTGGCAGCAGCCCCACAAGCTCTGCGCCGATCGCCCGAATTGCAGTCAGAACCAATCGTCGTCCAAATAGACTCCCAATCTTACCGACTCTTAGACTCTCACGCACTAAACATCGCCTACTGGCAAATTCGCGGCATAGAAACTCAAGTCCGCTACGAAAGAGCTCAAACTCAAATGATTCAAAGCGAAAAAATGGCTAGTTTAGGGCGTTTAGTCAACGGAGTAGCCCACGAAATTTTAGATCCGGTAGGCTTTATTTGGGGCAATTTAACCTACGTAAGCGACTACAGCAAAAACTTAATGGAGTTGCTCTCAGTTTACGACGCATACTGTACCGAACCCCCGCCGGAAATAGCACGGCTCAAGGAAGAGATCGACTATGACTTTTTGCAAAACGATTTCCTCCGAACGGTTGCCAGCATCAAATCGGGAGCCGAACGTTTGAGCAAGTTGGCAACCAGTTTGCAAAACTTCTGCCACATCGACGATATTTATCCCAAACCGACCGACTTGCACGCCAACATAGACAGCATACTCTTGCTGCTCAAAAGTCGTTTGACCAGGGAAATCCAAGTAGTAAAAAACTACGGCTACCTGCCGCCAGTGCCGTGCTATGCAGGACAACTCAACCAAGTATTTATGAATATCTTGACCAATGCTATTAATACATTAATTAACGAAGCAGTCGGTCAAGAATTGGCGAAAGAGTTCAAAGGTGGAGGAGTCAGAGACTTCGATCGCCAGCCTCAAATTGAAATCACAACTCAAGTCTGCTGTCCCGAACCTGCACCCGATTTAGACAAACTTCACGTTCGCTGGGTTTCGATTTGCATCGCAGATAACGGGCCAGGAATGTCACCTAGCAAGTACAAAAAAATCATAGAATCATTCTCTACTGAAAAACGCGCCCTTAAAGAAACCAGTTTAGCAGTTAGCTATCAAATTGTGACGGGCAAACACGGCGGTGCATTCAGAATGCGATCGGAATTAGGCAGCGGCACCCAATTTGAAATTTTGCTACCCTTAGCTTAAATATGACTAAGGCCAACTGTCACAAATAGGAGTTGAATTTAGGTATGTAGTTGCGCTTTAGCGCTCTTAGCCAAGGAAAGAGCGCCCAAGCGCAACTACATACCTTTGTTTAGCAGTTAGCTATCAAATTGTGACGGGCAAACACGGCGGTGCATTCAGAATGCGATCGGAGTTAGGCAGCGGCACCCAATTTGAAATTTTGTTACCCTTAGCTTAAATATGACTAAGGCCAACTGTCACAAATAGGAGTTGAATTTAGGTATGTAGTTGCGCTTCAGCGCTCTTAGGAATGAAAAATAAATAACTTGCACAATTAAACCCCAGAAGCCTCGATCCAAGCTAAACTATTTCTCTATTAGTCACCTTATTTATTTTTCATTCCTTAGCCAAGGAAAGAGCGCTGAAGCGCAACTACATACCTTTGTTTAACGATGCCCATTGCGTAATTTTTATTAAAGAAGGAAGAAGGAAGAGGGAAGAAGTTACAGCCTATTCCAGATTTATGAAGTACAGGACACGGCAATGCTGTTTCCCTACCAGAAAACTGCTGTAACAGTCAACAGTCAACAGTCAACTATTATCTAATTGAGTGCCGCACATTTTACAATATTTGGCATTAGCATCGTGTACAGACCAACCGCAACCTTTACAAACAGCTTCTACTTGATTAGCACTTTTAACTAATTGTTTAATCAAATCCCCCAATTGCCAAGGAATCAGAGCAATTCCCGTCAAAATCATCAAAATAGTCAGAAAACGGCCGGATTCCGAAATCGGAGTAACATCGCCAAATCCCACCGTCGTCATCGTGACAACCGAGAAATAAACAGCATCCAAAAAAGTTCCAAAATTTTCGGAATTTGCCGGATGTTCGACTTGATAAATCAAACCAGAATAAACAAAAATTATTGCCAGCAAAGTAAACAAAATTCGAGCAAAAATCACCCCATCTTCGCTGCTGATGCGGAAAATAGAAATTTTCAATTCCAGAAAGCGGATGAGTCTGAGAATTCTAAACCAGCGAAAAATGCGGATAAAACTAACGTTGACAAATCCCAGTAAAAATGGTAATATTGCCAGCAAATCAATGATTGAAAAAAAACTAAAAATAAATTTAACTCGATTTTCGGCACACCACAGCCGCAATAAATACTCAACTGCAAAAATGATTAAAAGAACGGTATCGAGAGTTTGTAAATTGATTCTAACAGCTTCCGAAAGCGGGTAAGTTTCGGCGATGAAGCTGGCGGAAGATAGGAGAATGAGTCCGGTAAGAGTTAAATTGACGGTTCTGCCAATAGGAGTTTCGATATCTTCGAGATAAAATCCAATTTGCGATCGGGTTAGCATAGATGAGATAATTAATACAATTAGGACTTACGCGGCTGGCACTATTAGTAAGGTGCCCCGGAACCAAAATCCTCGATCGTCTCTCAAGAATTTCGTCTGACGCACCCTACAAGTCGATCGCACCTGTGACGCTTGGCTTGACTTTTGACTATTTCTGAGGTAAGGGAATTATCGCACATGAGTATCGAATTAACTAAGGGTGAAAGATTCAATGTTTCTCAGGAAGTTCCTAATTTCTCAAAATTGGCGATCGCCCTGGGTTGGCAAGTCAGCCAGACAGCACAAAACTGCGACATTGACGCATCAGTTTTTATGTTAGCGGCAGATGGTCGCATTCCCGAGGAAAAGTATTTTGTATTTTACAACAATCTGACCTCGCCGGACGGTTCGGTGCGGCACTCAGGAGACAGCAGGAATGGACAAATTGAGGGAGATGATGAGACGGTTTATCTGGATTTGAGTAAAATCAATTCGGCGATTCAGGAAATAGTGTTTGTTGTGACTCTTCACGAGGGACAGCAAAAAAATCAAAGTTTTAGTCAAGTTACAAATGCTTTTATCAGGCTTTACAACCGAGAAACCCTTAGCGAATTGGTTCGGTACAATTTAAATCAGATATTTTCCCAAGAAACGGCTTTAGAATTTGGACGGTTGTATAAGAAGAATGGCGAATGGAGGTTTCAGGCCGTAGGACAGGGATATAATGCTGGGTTGCAAAGTTTTGTAGATAAGTATTATGTTGAGAATGCGGTTGAGAAAAGCGCGGATGTTGGTGAGAAAGTTGATGATGCTGAGGTTTTGAGGCGGTTTAGCGATCGGGTGGATCGGTTATTGCGCGAAGAGGCGGTATCTAGCAAAGTGGCAGAACAGCCGATGGCTACTCCTGTGAATGCCGATACTGTGGAATCTAAGGAAGAGGAAAGAATAGATGATTCTGCACTAGAAAATCTAGAACCAGCTATTAGTGCTGAGGAATTTTTGCAACGCTATCAAGAGGGAGAACGCGACTTTACAGGGATTAACTTAGCGGGAGTAAATCTAAGCGGAAAATCCCTGAGTCAGGTTAACTTGAGTAGCGCTAATCTCAGCGGTGCAGAACTTTCTGGAACAAACTTACATGGTGCTAACCTGAGTGAGGCAAATTTATGTCATGCAAACCTTCATAAGGCAAATCTAAACTCAGCAAACTTAAGGAAAACAAAATTTATCAATGCCAATTTAAGTGAAGTCCGTCTCTATTATGCAAACCTAAGTGAAGCTAATCTGAGTGGCTTAGATCTCAGCGGTGTTAATTTATACCCGGAGACAAACTTGAGGATGGTAAATCTCAGCAAAGCAAATTTAAGTGGGTTAAATTTGAGTAAATTAGAATTGAGGGAGGCTGATTTGAGTAATGCAAACCTAATTAAGACTAACCTATTCGAGACCAACCTTGAAGGGGCGAACCTTGAGGGAGCAAAACTTCAACAAGCACTTTACAACGCAAGGACTACCTTCCCCAAAAGGTTTAATCCTGTTAATGCAGGTGCTTACTTAATTGCTCCTAGTGCTTCACTGCAAAAAGCAAACCTAGCTGGTTTTGACTTGAGTCAAGTAAACTTGAGTGTGGCAAATCTGCAAGGAGCAAACCTCACATCAACAAACCTGAATGGTGCACAATTGAGTGAAGCTAACTTGAGTCAAGCTAACTTGAGTGGTGCCAATCTAACTAAGGCAAATTTGATCGGTGCAAAACTCCAGCAAGCTAATTTGATTAAAACCAAGTTAAGCGAAGCAAATTTGAGTGTTGCCAACTTAACGGCGGCCAACCTCACAGAAGCAAACCTGATACAGGCAAATTTAAACCATGCTAACCTGACTGTGGCAGACTTGAGTGGAGCGAATCTGAAAAATGCACAAACATATGGGGCAAATTTTAGTGGTGCCAACTTAGAGAAAGCTAACATGAAAGGAGCAAATATGGGTGGAGCAAATCTGGACAAGGCAACACTCACAGGTGCAATTATGCCTGATGGCACAATTCACGAATGAATTAATCTTTGTAGTAACGAATTGAGTCCTTAGAAATGGCAGGAGTAGGGCGTGTTTTATTGACCCCGAGATACCCCCTAGCCCTCCTTAAAAAAGGAGGGAACCGGAAGCACTCAAAGTCCCCCTTCTTAAGGGGGATTTAGCAGGGTGGTTTTATTGTGGGGAGAAGAAATCTGAAACGACAGAAAGCACCGCTCAAAGCTCGCGTCTGGGACGCAAGTGTTATATTAATAAAGGTACGTAGTTGGGCTTTAGCCCTCTTTATATATACGTCTAAAGAGGGCTAAAGCCCAATTACGTACCTATTTCTAGGATGACAATTAATCCACCCTGCTTCTTAAGGGGGATTTAGGGGGATCGAGACTTCGATAGAAGTGACATTTATTATGGGTTTCTGTCTTAAATTGATACGAATGGTGGGGTGTGCCTCGCCCTAAAAATAGAGTATGATTAGTGTGAAATATCAAATACATAAATTTTAGATGAATGAATCGGACAAAGAAATTATAGAATCTACCCTCAGATGGATGACGGAGTTTGTCGAGTTACCGCATCCAGTTTTCAGCGATTTACCGATTTGTCCCTTCACTAAACAAGCACGCTTGGCCAATCAAATTTTATTCAAAATCGAGCGTTTTTCAGCGCTAACTGAGTTCGATCGCGATTCTGGCATAATGCAATCAATTTATGAATTTTACAATTCGGAATTTGAAATAATGGTAGTAATTAATCCTCAAAAAACTGCAATTAGTGCGCCAGAAACTAAAGAATTGATAGACAAACTGAACGATCGGATTTCAGAGTTGGGCTTGCTGGCTTTTCACACTCATCCAGAGGAAGATTTTAATATTGACGGGCTTCATACTAGGAGGATGCCGTATCCGGGCTTCACCGTTCAAGTAAATTCTAAGCTGAAGCCAGCTTCCGATGCTTTAGAGAAAACTGAGTATTACAAAAATTGGACGGCCGAACAACTAAAATATTTCGGGATTCCGAGAAATTGACGATCGCCCGCCCTCCCCGCGCATCTCCCAGCCATTACAATTAATTCAGCAAAAAATCTTTACACATAAGAACTCATGCAGCTTAAGTCAACAACCCGCCATATTCGCATATACACCGCCATCCTCGAAGACAACGAACTCGTCCCCAGCAACGACCTTTTGACGATCGACATTGACCCAGATAACGAACTTAACTGGAACGACGAGTCAGTCAAACAGGTATATGCCAAATTCGACCAACTCGTAGACGCTTACGAGGGCGAAGATTTGACCGAGTACAACCTCCGCCGCATCGGTTCGGAGTTGGAACACTTGGTGCGATCGCTTTTACAAAAAGGCCAAATCAGCTACAACCTCAACAGCCGCGCTGTCAACTACAGCATGGGATTGCCTCAAGTTGATGCCAAAATTCACCTGTAAGCTGCTAGACATATAAATTGCTTGGTTTCGGCACAGGGGGAGAGGGGGAGAGTGGGAAAATCTTCCTTCTTCCTTCTTCCTTCTTCCTTCATGCTTCTTCTTCACTGCCGATAGTTTCTACGTCTGTTCCCGCATCCTTGGACTCAACCGTCCAATTGGGAGCGCGATCGCGCTCCAAAAACTGTTTAACTGCTATTTGGCGGTTAGTCATAAACTGACCCCAAGCGCCCGGAAACAGGCCATCCAAGGTTTCCACCAGCGCCCAAACCTCAATATTCATCATTTTGTAGTAATGACCGTGAGAATGCTTAATCCTAGTCAGCATTTCGTCTACCTCAACTCCAGGCAGCAGCTTCGGATCGGACAAATTCTTAGGAAAGGCGCTTGACTCATGTGGGGGCATGGTTAAAAACTCAACAGCTTGCAGAGGCCGGTCAGTCGATTTTAGATTTTAGATTTTAGATTTTAGATTTTAGATTTTAGATTTTAGATTGACTCCACAGATGAATCTGCGGACTTGCACTAATATCTAATTTTTTTTGCTCTCCGCGACTCCTGTCGGGGGCTGGCATCCGTCAGTAGATTGTTAGATTTTAGATTTTAGATTGACTCCACAGATGAATCTGCGGGCTTGTATCCGTCTTTGGGTAGGGTTAAATTTAACTTCTTTTGCGAAACTAGGGCGCGAGGCACAGATGACCCTTCGCGAGAAAACCGAGAATTGATATTTATTTATACCTACCGGCTCAGGTGATTTCTACGTACCAGTATCCTACCATTATAGTTAGTCTAAAATTTCAATTCACTTGACGATCGCGATTTCTTCGGAAATTGCCACTATCAGGAATATGCTGAAAACAGCGTGCTTTCAAGCCGAGGACTTCAGCGTCGCGCGATCGTCTAACCCTGAAAGCTCATAGCAAGATTCATCCGGCCGTCAACAAAATGGTAAACTGTTCGTGTCAGTACAAGACTTTAAAACCTACCCCTAGACTGGGGGAAAGTCACGCCTAAAATATTGTCAGGAGATATCGCTACGCACACAAGAGTGCAAACGTAGTGAGCCTAGGAACCTGAAAAATCAGGATATTAGGACTGCGAAGTCTTAAAAATCCCCGTCTGTTCAGAAAGCGGGGGTGTCAAATAATCGCCACGTATCAACCCGCCGAGGTTCAAGCGCTAAAATAGTTCAGATCGGCACGCTTGCCCAAAGGCGTCAGGAACCCTTATGCAAAACTCTGTGGCAAAACACTACTTATGGGCTTTAGGTGAAGGGATCAAAGGGTGTAAGCCAGGCGATCTGATCGCTGGTCGCTACTTGGTCAAGCGCGATCGACTTCTTGTCGATACTCAACCCGAACAGTTGCCGGAACTGCCCGAAGAGATTCCGAGTGTTGTCACTCCTTATCTGAGACTGTTTGCCTATCAATTGCACGTACCTCAAGTATACGGGCTGGTATCCTCGCAGACGAGCAAGCTCTCGGGAGATATCTGGCTGCTGGAAAACGGGCCTATTTTGAAGGTGACGGAATCTTTAATGCCGGAATTGGCCGACTCCTGGAAAGGAGCCGCGGCGATGCGCCAGCTCAATTGGCTGTGGCAAATTGCCAAGTTGTGGCAGCCGTGTATCGCTCAGGGCGTGGCTTCGACGCTGCTGACTCCAGAACTGCTGCGGGTGGAAGGGCAATTGGTGCGGTTTCTGGAATTGCAGCCAGATCGCAAACCGCCTAATTTGTCGCAGTTGGGCAAATTGTGGCAGCAGTGGCTCGAAGATGCTCACCCGGCGATTGCCAATTTTTTGAGGCAACTTTGCCAGCAAATGGTTGCCGGTCAAGTGCGCCACGGCGAACAACTGATGGGCCAGTTGGATAAAGCTCTGGCAAAGTGCGGCCGATCTTACGATCGTCACGTTGAGATTGCCACGGGCACCGATGTGGGCAGAGCCCGGGCTCACAACGAAGATGCTTGCTATCCGCCTAGCGGTACGGTGTTCGCAGGAAATCCGGGATCGGAAGCTTGCGCGATCGTCTGCGACGGTATCGGCGGACAAGACGGCGGCGAAGTCGCTTCGGAAGAAGCGATTGCTGTGCTGCGCGACAAGTTGCAGCAAATGCCCCTGCATCAAGCTAATTGGGACCCGCTGAGCCTGACTTCCAAGCTGGAACGGGCCGCTTGTGCTGCTAACGACAAAATAGCCAGTCGCAACGACAGCGAACACCGCCAAGGCCGCCAGCGGATGGGAACTACGGTAGTTATGGCTTTAGCCCACATTCACGAACTCTACGTCGCCCACGTCGGAGACAGTCGGGCTTACTGGATTACCCGCACCGGCTGCTATCAAGTTACTCTCGACGACGATGTAGCTTGCCGCGAGGTGCGTTTGGGCTACTCCCTCTACCGGGATGCTTTGGAACAAGTGGCCGCCGGCGCTCTGATTCAAGCTTTGGGCATTACTTCCTCCAACACTCTGCACCCGACTGTGCAGCGTTTTCCGGTGGATGAGGACTGCGTTTTGCTGCTGTGTTCCGACGGTTTGAGCGATAAAGACCGGGTTGAGGAATGTTGGGAAGCGGAGATTTTGCCAATTCTCGACGGTAGCATTAATGTGGCGAAGGCGCGCGATCGGCTGATCGAAATTGCGAATACTAGAAACGGTCACGATAACGTCACTGTTGCTTTAATTCACTGTCAGGCACATTTGAGGGAAAACGGCAATAATTTTACAGAATTGTCTGTTGCACCTTTAGATGTGCCGCCGAGCGAACTAATTGCCGACAGCGAGGATACGCCAACCGATTTGACCGATAGCACAGCCCTTGGCGATGCTGATTTTCAAGGCAAAACGCAGTTTGTACAGCCACCGGACAAAGGCAAAAGCCTATTTTCGCTGCTGCTGAAAATTGTATTTTTATTAGGTTTGGGGGGTGTATTTGCTTATTTTTTCATCCCTCCGGTAGGTCGGGCGATCGATACTGCCGGGGAGTCGATTTTCGGGAAAGGCGGTTTAATTAATGCTGGAAGTACGCCGCAGAAAACTGTTGAATCTGTACCTTCTCCGGTCAAATCCTTAGAACAAGACTCGTTTATAGAGATTAAAAGTTCTGCGGCTGGGGAATTGGAAAAAGAGGGCGATCGCTTGGATTTGCGAGTCGCAATAGGTGAGTTGACGGTCAAAGGAACAGTCCCTGCCGGCAGCGTTTTGCAGGTGACAAAAAAACAGCTTACGCCTCAAGGCAATTGGCTGGAATTGAAAGTTTGCTCGATTCCTGAAATAGTGCGATCGAACTCTCCAAAACCCCAGTCAAATAAAGATTTTTCTACTGTTTCAAAACCTGCACTCAATTCATCTCCTCCTGTGGCAACTCCCTCGCCTTCCCCCGCAGTTAAGCCAACTGTTGATGCAGTAGAAATCGTCAAGCTGCAAGCGGGGGAAATCGGATGGATTCAAGAAAAAGATGCCGTTTCTAAGGTAGCGTCTAACCCGACTCCCACCCCAAATCAACAGGGGAAATGCGTTGTTGGTTCTGACTCAAATCCCAATGCTAATTAAATTGTTAATGCTTGAGTATGTTGAGCAAATTTGAGCGAGTTTAGTATAAAAAAAAATGCAGATTCCTAAACAAAACTAAGATTAATATCAATTCCGTTAGCATCGGAATGATCTAAACGGAGGAGACGGCAGTGCCGTTTCCCTACCGCGATCGATTGGAGGGAAAAGGCACTGCCGTCTCCTCTATAGCAATCCTAAATGATTTGCTTGCATTATACGCGAGCTTTCTGGCTCGCACTGCAAGGATTCTGGCCTCGCTCGATTTTGCGACTGATGCGAGGATTGCTATATATCATTCCGGTGCAGCCGGAATTGATATAACTGGTACAATCGTCCGCAAAATAGCTGACCTAATTTTAGATTTTAGATTTGGGATTTAATAATTCAAAATCTCAAATCTAAAAAGGTTTCAAAATTTCTAACCTAATTTCTTAGATACTTCTGCAAGTTTAGTCACCATTTGGGATACGGCTTTATCAACTGCCGAGCTCAAAAGTGAATCTTCATTGCTACTGCCGGAATTGCCGCCAATACCCATAACGGAAATATTAGAATCGCTTTGATCTGCTTCTCCTACTGCTTTGGCTGTGGCAAGAATATCTCCTGAAGCTGTACCAATTAACCGCACGTCTATTTGAACCGTAGCTTTGGTTTTTTGCGAACCGCCGCCGATTCCCATGAAACTGCCGCCGCCGGATTGTTTGTCGATATTAAACCGGGTAATGGTGCCGATGAGTACGGCGTCAACTCCTAATTGTTTGCCAATTTCGGTTGCTGTGCCGGCATCCATCGCACCGCTGCGATTTTGCTGCTTGAGCACTTGTTCGAGTTTGCTGCGATCGACTACTGTATAAGTGCCGTTGTTGACGAGTTCGTTGATTAACAGTTCGCTGATGCCTTTGGCTGCGCCGACTCCCCTGTAGGAAGTGTAATAGCTGTTGGTGGTGCCGTAGTCGAAGTCCATGACGACGAGGCGCTTTTTGGCAGTCGCTTGGGCGAGTTGGGTTGCGGATTGGGTGGTGGCTGGTGTGGCGATCGCACTTACACAAACGCCTGCTAGCATTAGCGCAGCGAGGGAAATGCTGGTTAAGCGAGATATGGTGGTTGTTTTCATAAATTTTTCCTCACAGTTAGTTCGTGCAGACTCTAGAATAGTCCAGAGATGGCCGAATGTCAGGAATTGCGATTTGAACACAATACAGATAAGGAGAATACTGTCAAGCTTTTTCCAGTCCTAATTTTCAGCTTGCATAAAACCCATCAACCAATTAGCAATCGTCGCCCTGCGAGTCTGTCTCGGCCCAAATCCCCCAATTTTATAGCCTTTAAACCCCAATTTTTCCTTCAGCAACTGCTTGTTTTCTGGAGGAATCGATCGAGTCAATTTTACCGTCGCCGGCCTAGAATCGATAAAATCCGGCGGTTCCGGGTACTCTTCGCGCCACTCGGCTGCAACACCTGCACTGTTCCACTCGCCAGTCTCGGCATCGCAGCGGTAGCCCAGATACTGCCAAACTAACCGGTTGACAGCAGCATCGTCCATTTCTTCGTTGAGGATAGCCCAAATAGTTTCGTTATTCAGCGGTGGTAATTCAGACATGAGCGCGATTCGATCGGAAACAAAAATAGTTTAACTCATATCAGATAACATTATCAGGAACGGGCAAGATGCCCGTTCCACAAAAACACAGAAATTTATATCAAATCTGGGTGAAATATCCCTGGTTTCTTAGTCCGCCGAGGCGGACTTTGTATTATGTGTAGTAGCGGTTTCAACCAGCGATCGAGGGGATGACTGTATTACTTGCCCAAAATTCCGTCTTTCTCGGCCATCGACAGCATCAAGTCAATCACGCGGCTAGAATAACCCCACTCGTTGTCGTACCAAGAAACGACTTTGAAAAACTTAGAATTCAGTTCAATTCCCGCACCTGCATCGAAAATGCTCGATCGCGCGTCGCCCTGAAAATCTGTAGAAACCACCGCATCTTCAGTATATCCGAGAATGCCTTTGAGTTCGCCCTCCGAGGCTTTTTTCATGGCTTCGCAAATTTCTTTGTAGCTAGTTTCCTTCGCCGTTTTGAAAGTAAGGTCAACTACAGACACGTCTGGAGTTGGCACGCGCAAAGCCATTCCAGTCAATTTTCCTTTCAATTCCGGCAGTACCAATGTAACAGCTTTTGCTGCACCGGTCGAAGATGGAATAATATTTTGAGCCGCACCGCGTCCTCCCCGCCAATCTTTTTGGCTGGGCCCGTCTACAGTAGGTTGAGTAGCTGTCATTGCGTGAACTGTAGTCATTAAACCTTCTTCTAAACCAAAGTTATCGTTGATCACTTTGGCAATTGGCGCTAAACAATTCGTCGTACAGCTAGCATTAGAAACAACAGTATCTTTTGCAGTGTCAAATTTGTGGTGGTTGACGCCTACTAGATATGTTGGTACTTTTTCGGGGTCTTTTGTCGGTGCTGAAAGTATTACTCGTTTTGCTCCTGCCGTCAAGTGTTTTGATGCGCCTTCAAAATCCGTAAACAATCCAGTAGATTCTACAACATAATCTGCACTTGTTTTACCCCAAGGCAATTCTGCCGGATTTCTAATCGCTGTGCAAGGGATAAATAGTCCGTCAACGACAATCCCGTCTGGTTTGCTTTCAACTTCGCCGTCGTAAATGCCGTGGGTGGAGTCGTATTTGAAAAGATAAGCCAGGTTGTCAGGCGAAACTAAGTCGTTAATGCCGACAAATTCGATGTTGGGGTTTTTGATGCCGGCACGCATGACTAGCCGTCCGATGCGACCAAATCCGTTGATGCCAACTTTTAATGCAGCCATGTTTAAACTCCTATTGAAAATATCGTTAGTCGATCGGGCGTTAGCGAAGCCCTCGAAGAGGATCGCCTGTTGTGGCTTAGAATTTACCACGCTAACGGATTTTTACAACTGATTCTTTTCTATCTCTTAAGAATTCTGAATTCGGCCCCGGCGGGGAAGGGCTATTAATCCTGAAATAACCGCTGGGTAATGGCTGATGGTTGATAACTGATGATTGTAAAACTGCTATAACAGACAGAATTTATTTTAAAAATCGCCTTTTTTCACTCAGGCTAAAGTAATAAGAAAAAACTTATCCAAAAGCAAAAACGGATTGGCATTCTCAATCCTAGGCTTCGTGCCGCGACAGCCTAGGATTGAGGTCGCAGACAAGCGCAAGGACACGGCATTGCCGTGTCCCTACACATATGGCGTACAATCTATATGTAGCTCTACTTTTCCGAATTGGTACAATCACCAATCACTAATCACTAATGACTACCCGACGCACTTAGTAGTTAGCAATTCCACCGCATCCGAAATAAAACAAGATCCGCCAAACTTATTTAGAACTGGTCTAATGTTTTCTGCAACTGCAGATATTTGAGCCGGATCGCAAAAAGCCAGCACATAAACGTTATCCAGCATTGTCATTGATGAGTTGCGGGAAACGTGATCCCTGGTGCTTTTTCCTGCGACATTACGAATCACCGAATAACCGGGGATGCCGGCTTTGTCTAAACCGTCTAAAATCTTGCCGAGTTCCACCGAGTGGGCTATGATTTCTACTCTTTTGACTGACTCCATTATCTCACCTCCAAAACATATTGATTCCGTATAGATACAGGGGAATGCCTACAATGATATTAAAAGGAAAGGTCACTGCTAAGGCCGTTGAAATGTAAAGACTTGGATTCGCTTCGGGAACTGTTAGGCGCATGGCTGCTGGTACTGCTATATAAGAAGCACTCGCGCACAATACGGCAAACAGCAAAGTGTCTCCCTGCGGCAGTCCGATTAATTTGGCTATTAGCAAAGCAATTACTGCGTTGAGTAGGGGAATTAGGATTGCAAAGCCGATCAGAAAAACTCCTGCTTCTTGCAAATCTTTAATTCTGCTGGCCGCAACCAGGCCCATGTCTAGCAAGAAAAAAGTCAAAACTCCGTAAAATAAGTCTTGAGTAAACGGACTCATAACTTGCCAACCGTGTTCTCCTGTTAGTATGCCCATAATTAGGCTGCCAATCAGCAGAAAAACTGAACTGTTTAGGAATGCTTCTTGCAACACTTCTGGCCAAACTATTTCGCGTTTTCCTTCTTCCCCGCCAAATACACTGACTAGAATGAGACCGACTATAATTGCCGGGGATTCCATTAATGCTAGCGCGGCTACCATGTAACCGTCAAACTCGATCCCCTGTGCTGTGAGGAAGGAGGTTGCGGTGATAAATGTGACGGCGCTGATGGAACCGTAGGTGGCTGCGATCGCCGCGGCATTGTAGGAGTCGAGTTTGATCCTCAGTATGAAAAAAGTATAAATTGGTACTAAGATTGACATCAGCATCGCTGCAAAAATTGTCAGGGCGATTTGCTGGTCAATTCCGCTTTTGGATAGTTCGACGCCGCCTTTAAATCCGATCGCGAACAGCAGGTACAGCGAAAACAGTTTGGGGATGGGCGCTGGAATTTCTAAATCAGATTTGAGAAAAATTGCCAGCATTCCCAGGAAAAAAGCCAATATTGGGGGATTTAAGATATTTGACGCTACTAAACTCAAATCCACGATCGTTCACTCCCATTTTTTGCGTTTTTAATATTACTTCCCCAGTAATTGTTGCACGAGAATGGATCGATACAGCGATCGAACTTTTGACCCGAAAGCTCGATCGGGCTAAATACCGCCAAATAGGGCAAAGACGCGCACTGCAAACCCTACAACGAGTCAGGCGCGCACTTCGCACCCGCAGGTTAAGTATTTGTGTTTAACTAAGCAACAGCCAAATAAGACTCTAGGTCTTCGGAACCACCGATCAGCTTGCCGTCGATAAATACTTGCGGCACAGTTGTAGCCCCAGTCATAGCCCGGAGCGATCGGGTTGTGACATCCCGGCCCAAGACGATTTCTTCATAATCCAAGCCATTTTGACTCAGCATTGCCTTCGCCTTAGCGCAGAAGGGACAGCCCATTTTTGTAAACAGCGAAACTACCTTCGGCTTCGCTGCTGCGGAGTTGATGTAGTTGAGCATCGTCTCGGCATCGGACACTTTGAAAGGGTCTCCCGGTTCCTCGGGCTCAATAAACATTTTGTCAACCACGCCATCTTTTACCAGCATGGAATAACGCCAAGACCGCTTGCCAAATCCTAAGTCTGTTTTGTCTACCAGCATTCCCATGCCTTGAGTAAATTCGCCGTTACCGTCGGGAATTAACGTCACATTGTCTGATTCTTGGTCTTTAGCCCATTCGTTCATCACAAAAGCGTCGTTGACGGAAATACAAACGATTTCATCTACGCCATTTTCTTTGAACACTTTCGCCAATTCGTTGTAACCGGGGAGGTGCGTTGACGAACAAGTGGGAGTAAAAGCTCCCGGTAGCGAGAACACTGCTACGGTTTTGCCTGCAAATATATCATCGGTGGTGACATCGACCCACTCGTTGTCTTTGCGAGTGCGAAAGGTGACTTTGGGTACTCTTTGACCTTCTTGGTTCGTCAGCATGATTTTGAATCCTTGAGTAGTTGGGTTAAATTCCTTTGCTGACTTTAGCGTACTCATAACGAGTATGAGTTGTCAAGGGGAGGCGAGTTTTTTTCTCGGACTTGCGCGCGCGCGAGCTCAGTTCATTAAAGTCTTTGCGACGATAGTTTGAATCATAGTCCGAATCAATCTCGCGGCGCGCGCGAGTTCAATTCATTGTCTTTGCGACAGCTAGCAGATTTAAAACTTGCTGTTTAAGTAGGTCGGCAATTCTGTCTCCATTCCTTTGCTGCTGCTAACGGGTGAGGATTTTTTACACATTCTCTCAACATATCGATATCAATTCCCGGTAGCAATTCGCTTTGTGTGATTAATTCATAACCGCAGTTGGACACGAATTCAACCGGAATTTCTTCTCGCAAATGGTAGATAGAAAATCGGTCATTTCGCCAGAACCAAACCTCTCGCACATTCAACCTTCTATACAGTTCTAGTTTATTGATGCTGCCACTGGTAACAATCACTTCAATTACCAAATCGGGAAATTCTTTATCTGTGCCAATACAGTAAGCTTCATCCGGTTCCGTACCGCCACTTTTTTCCTGTTGTCGCAGAGTTGTAGACCCAAAAGGAAAATATTCGATGTCAGCTTCTACAAAATAAATAAGCAGCAGATCTCCAATGCGAGTTTTTCTACTTTCATGGCGGCGAGAAGGTGACATAATTTCCAAAACTCCATCTAAATAAGTAACTCGATATCCTGCCGCATCTCCAATCCGATTCAGCAGTGTCTCGTATTGTTCCCAGTTGGCGCTATCGGTAATGTAGCGATCTTCAGGATCTTGGCGTTGGAGTGCTTGTTCCTTAAGTAGCGTATCTAGCTCGAACGTCAGCATTGGTATTACCTCCTTAGAAGTTGTTCTAATCTTAGCTCAACTTTATTCCCAATCAAACTGCCTCCCCAAATATTCCTCTAATTCCTGATTGTAAGGTCGAAAATAATCGCTCAACCTGTCGCGAACCGATTCATTTACCCGCTGGTAAGAACCAGGATTAGCATTTTGGTATTCAGACAATTGATATTCCGGCAAATCTAAGAATTCTAAAACTTGCTTGACTGTTGTCGCCGCACCTGCATAAAAATCTTCGCTTTTCAAAATTAGCAACTGTTCAGGGGGAAAGAAAGCCCGCCAGTTTTTAATAAATTCTATGTACCTACCGCGAGCTAAATAATTCCCCGGTTCTTCGCCGATGATGTATTCTGGATTTTGATTCAACCGTTCAATTTCATCGCTAATTGCCCGATCGAGCGATCGCGCTTCCCAATTTAAGTCAGTCAAGCGGTAAAATTGAGAAATCGCCCGATCGATCGGATTTCGCAAAAGTACAATCAGTTTCGCCTCTGGAAACGCGCTGTAGAGACGTTCCGGTGCTTCGCGAGAGTCAAAATAGCTCGGACTTGCTTCGCCAGTTACAAATTGCTCTCCCGGAAGCATGGGCGGAAAATGAGCCAAATACCAATCAATCCCTCTGTCAAAGTGCCACGAAAAAAAATCCATCTCCTTTTTAATCGGAGTCAAAATTTGCGGGTGTTGAGCTAAATAAGTATACAGAGAAGTCGTCCCGCACCGCTGAGAACCAATAATTATAAAGTTAGGAACTTTGACTGGTTTTAAGTTCCTATTTTGTATAACAGGCATCTTGCCTGTATCTGCTTGTGGAACAGGCATCTTGCCTGTATCTGCTTGTGGAACAGGCATCTTGCCTGTATCTGCTTGTGGAACAGGCATCTTGCCTG
>NZ_JAUBRJ010000014.1:0-11424 GCF_036701805.1 Microcoleus sp. N3A4 | reverse complement strand
TTCTCTTACTGATAAGAGATGCAATACTTTGTTTGTAACTGACAGTTCGATAAAAATCAATCGCCTCAGCAATTTTACCTTGCCTCGTCAAAGCTTCTCCCAAATTCAGATAAGGCCAAAAAGCCTCCGGTTTAGCTGCAACAACTTCGCGGCACAAGTTCTCAACTTCATCTAGCTTGTTTTGCCTAACAAAAACTTCCCACAAATTGTAATAAAACCACCAAGGAAGATCGGGATTTATTTCTATTGCTTGGAAAAATACCGCCGCCGCTTCCTCCCAATATTTTTGGTGGCTCAAAACAGCACCTAAATTGTAATAAGACCAGCAATCATCTGGTTTTTGGGCGACCGTGGCGCGAGATGAGGCTAATGCGCGATCCTCTTCGAGGGCTTCGCTAACGCACTTTTCTTGCTGCTGCAACAACTCCTCTAATTCCGCTGACAGTTCTGCACACCTAGGCATATTTGTCAATAGAAATTTGTAAATAAAAATTGCGCTTTTTGGGCGATCGTACTTTGCTAAATTCTTTCCTAACTGCAAATAAAACTCCCAATTTTCCGGTGTAATTTGCAATTGACATTTTTCTAACACAGACTTTAAATCAGACTCTGTTTGTCCGAGAGCATATCCCAACTTCTCGTAAATTCCCGGCAAATCTCCGTCAATTTCAATAGCTTTTAAATACGCCGCGATAGCTTCATCCCACTGTTTTAGTTTAGTTAAAGCATCGCCTAAATTGCAAAAAGACCAAGCAAAATCCGAGTTGAGCGCAATCTCGCAGCGGTAAGCAGCAGCAGCATCTTCCCATCGCCGAAGTTTCAGCAAAGCATCGCCCAAATTGTGATGAGACCACGAAAAATCTGGATTTAACTCAACAGCTTTTTTGTAAGCAGCAACAGCTTCCTCCCATTTTTCAAGTTTCAGCAAAACATCGCCCAAACTGTGATAAGACCACGAAAAATCTGGATTTAATTCAATAGCTTTCTTGTAAGCAGCAACCGCGTCATCAAATCGCCCGCTTGCTTGCAGGGAATTTCCCAACTTGTGGTAATCCTCATTATCCATGCAAAACTCCTGCCAGATTCATTAACTTCTCCAGCGATTTCACATCAACGCGCATATCTTTATGCCCGTGGTATTTCTGAGTTGGGTCATCAAACAATTCAGCAATTAAATAGTAATGTTCCAACTCACACAAATTGCTGATAGTCCAAAAGCAAATTGGAACATAAATCGGAGAAAAAATTTCAATTACTTTAGTTCCCGGACTGCAAAAAACTAGATTAGTCAATCCCCCTCCATGAGGTGCTACAACTACTTTAGCCGCCGCCAGACACGCTGCTTGTTCCGCTACCGACATCGTTTCCAGCTTTACTGTACGAAACCCAAACTTTTCTAAACAGCCGACGACATCTTTCTCGTTGACAATTCGCCGATATGAGGCTTTTTCGCGGCTGATATAAATTCGTTCTGAATAATCTGTTTTTAGCGACTGCTTTTCATTTAAAAACATTCGTCTCAAATATTCGCACTTCCATTGCGAGGTTCCCGCAGCACCATCGCAAATGGATGGAACTATTAACTTATCCGCTGTAAAGTGCGGCTGATAGCGAGTTTCTAAAATTTTATGTATGGGAATTCCTAAAGTATTTAAAGTTTCTTTTTCATAAGCCGAATCGCAAGCATTAATCGCAAATTTATCAATACTATCCATCAATCCGCTCTGCTGCAAAAGATGGAACCGCGTCACCACATCAAACATCCAGTGAAAATAAGCTGCTCCTCCCCAACGAGCCGACAAAAAAGCCACATTTCCTTCGATGTGTTCGGCGGGAGGCAATTTATCGGAAGTTATTACCAATTCAGGACAACCCATTGAGATATCGGTAACAAGTTTATTGTCTGAAGTAATGGCGGCGGTAGTAGCAATATCAGCCCAAGCTCGTCCGTTTGGTAATACGCTAACAAAAGATTTTTTTATATAAAAAGTTTCATCTTCCCAACATCTGCTATCGGTATCGATTGTTTGGGGCTCAGATAAATTGATTTGACTTGCAGGATAGATGTCAATGCAAGTAATGCTCGGATGTGACTCTGCTGCAATTGCCAAATCGTCAGTAAATCCACAGTATTTTTTAATGACACTTAACGGCAACATTTTATGACCTAATCTTATGATATCGGCTTCATTCAATTCTCCTTTTTGTTCCAAAGCATAAGCTATATGATAGTAGACTCCAAACAAATCTGGTTTAATTTGGAGTGTTTGAATGAGATTAGATATTGCAGGTTCCCACTGCTGTTTGGCAATTAAACTCAAACCCAATCCTTCGTAACACCAACAGGATTTTGGATCGAGATTGATGCCTTTTTCGTAAATGGCGATCGCCCTATCCAATTCCCCTTGATTCCGCAGTGCATCGCCCAACTTTTTGTACAGCCAACTATGCTCGGGTTCTAGCTCAATAGCACGACCAAAAGCAACTGCTGCTTCGGGCCAATTTTCTTGTGATTCCAGAACTTCCCCCAAACTATTGTACAACCAACAATCATCGGGATTTAATTCAATAGCTTTGCGGTAAGCTGCCGCCGCGTCCTCCCAATTTTCCAGTGCAACCAAAGCCTTACCTAATCTATCGTAAGACCAACAAAAATCGGGATTCAGTTCAACTAACTTGCGGTAAGCAACAGCAGCTTCCTCCCACTCAGAAAGCTCCATCAGCACATCGCCTAAATTGTTGTAAGTCCAACAAAAATCGGGATTTAACTCAATAGCTTTGCGGTAAGCAGCAGCGGCGTCGCCGTGTTCCTCAATCGCCTGCAAAGTTTCCCCCAAAAAGTGGTAAGCCCAACTAAAATTAGGGTTTAGTGCGATCGCCCGTTGGTAAGCTGCCCGAGCTTCGTCAAACAGTTCTTTCTCTTGCAGAGTTTTACCCAACTTGTGGTAAGTTGAATAGGTTCCAGACTTAATTTTAATAGCTGTTTGATAGCGGGCGATCGCCTCATCCAAATAACCCGCATTTGCCGCAGTATCCCCCAACTTTTCCCAACCCAGAGACAACAGAGTTTGCTCTTCGCCCAAACTTTGATTGCCGATTTTTTTGACAATCAGTTGATAGCCTTTGTGTACAACTTCTAACTGACTTCCAAACATTTCTAAAAAAACATCGATCCCAATTTTAGTATCTTGCTCCGGGCTGTCGGGAAACGTAAATTCGTAATCGTCAAAAATCATCAGCCCCCCAACTTTCACCAACCTCCAAGATAAAATCGCATCTTGCAGAGCACTGGTGGGTTTGTGACAGCCGTCAATGTAAGCAATATCGTAATATTCCGAAGCCAGAGTTACTAACAATTCCTGAGAATAACCCTGCAATTCAATTACCTTCTCGGCAACTCCCGTTTTAACAATATTGCCCTTAAAATGTTCTTGGAAATACAAATCAATACAAGTAATCTTTGCCGTCGGATGAGTTAAAATATTATCCAGCAGCCAGCAAGCTGACATTCCCTGAAAACTGCCGATTTCCACAACTTGAAAATCCGCAATTCCGGTAAATTCCTGCAAATGCCGTTGCCAGATAGGAATATTGTGGGTAAACCAATCTTGGGTAAATTGATAATCTTTCGCCGCACACTCAGGCCAACCCCTCAATTCACTGGCTTTTTGGTGGCAAATAATTGCTTCTTCGAGTTCCCCTAATTGGGGTAAAATATTTCCTAAATCGTTGTAAGGCTTAGAATTGGTCGGAGCGATCGCAATTTGGTGGCGGTAAGCGGCAATTTGTGCGTATAACTCCTGTTGTTTCGCCCGAACATCATTCAGTTGGGCGACAACTTCCGCAGCATTTGGTTCAATTTGCAGTGCCATGCTATAAAATACGATCGCACCTTCCAACTGCTTCTGTTTCGCTAAACTATTGCCTAAATTTATATAAAACTCCGCTCCATCTAACTCAATTCCCAGCAATTTGTGGTAATTTTTCCCGCTTGCAAGTACCTCTATATCTTGACAGTAAGTTGCGATTGTGCTGTCTAAACCCGATTCGCTGCGCTTCCGCAAAACATATCCCAACCTCTGATTGATTCCCGTCAAATTCGGCTCAATCTGAACTGCGCGCAGGAAAGCAGCAACAGCTTCATCCCAGGATTTTTCGCAGGTGAAAGCAATTCCCAAATTCACATAAAACCAAGGAATATTTGGATTTATTTCAATAGCTTTGCGGTAGCAACTAATAG
Organism: Microcoleus sp. N3A4; assembly: GCF_036701805.1. Lineage (NCBI taxonomy): Bacteria > Bacillati > Cyanobacteriota > Cyanophyceae > Oscillatoriales > Microcoleaceae > Microcoleus > Microcoleus sp. N3A4. The sequence goes on along the minus strand of NZ_JAUBRJ010000014.1, from coordinate 7,184 downwards.
CTTCCTGCCACAGTTGTTTTTGAGCCAAAGCTTCCCCTAAACAATTGTATGCCCAGTAGGAATGAGCGTTAATTTCCAGAGTCTGACGGTAACATTTAATGGCTGCATCAAACTCGCGCTTTTGCACCAAAACATTGCCCAAACCAAGGTAAGCACGAGCATAATTTGGATTGAGTTCGACGCTTTTGTTATAACAGGCAATCGCCCGATCGAATTCTCCTCGATCTGCCCAAGTTTTACCCAAACTGTGGTAAGATTCAAAAGAATTTGGATTGATTGCAATGGCTTGTCGGTAATTGGCGATCGCCTCATCCCACCGCTTCTGGCCAACCAGCATTTCCCCCAAATTGTGATAAGCTGTTGCCAGCTTTGGGTTTAACTTAATTGCCCGCGAATAACATTCAATAGCGCGATCGAACTTTCCCAATTCAACAAAACTATTTCCCAGAGTGACGTGCTCGTCAGCAGTTGCCCAATTCGGCTCGATATTAAAAGCTTGATACCAACATTCTGCCGCCTCTTCTCGCTTCTCCAACTGCGTCCAAACTCTCGCCAACTGCCGGTAAGCAGCAGCAAAATTCGGGGCTAGCGCAATCGCTTTTTGACAATTTGCGATCGCCTTTTCCCACTGTTTCCCCTGAGAATACAGACTGCCGAGATTAGCGTAAACTTCCGGCAAATTTGGATTGCGATCGATTGCCGCTTCATACCACTGCTTAGCTTGCTCGATTTCACCTCGAACCTGCATCAGCTTTCCCAGCGTCTGGCAAGCTGCCGCCAAATTCGGTTCAATTTTCAATGCTAACTCGCAAGCAGCAACTGCCTCATTTAACCTTCCTTCGGCTAAATAAACTTCTGCTTGCCGACTCAAATCAACCGCTGTTTTTTCCATCTTCTCAATAGAGGGCATAATTAAACTTGCTCCAGACACCAACTAACCCAAACCCACCACCTCAACCATCCTTTTCAGCGAACTCAAGTTCACTAAAATATCCTCAGTCAGGGAATTCTGATACATCAACTGTCTCACAGGATAACATTCAAAAGCCTCGCCAGCTAAAAAGTAATGTTCCAACTGCAAATATTGACTGATTCCCCAATAATAATGGCTGATATAGTGAGGCGACACCAACTCAATTACTTTAGTTCCCTGGCGACAAAAAATCGTATTTGTCAAGCCGCTGCCGTGGGCAGCAACTATTACCTCAGCGTGGTAAAAATGAGCAATTTGCTCTGCCAAAGACATCGACTCAGGCAAAATAGAAACAAAGCCAGATTGCTCCAAAACCTCGATCGCATCTTCCTCGTTCAAAACTCGTCGATATCTTGCTTTACTGCGGCTGATATAAATGCGTTTTGGATAGCTTGAACTAGGTATAATTCCCTTGAGAAACTCGCGCCTCAAAAAATCCATCGCCCACCCTGAAGGCCAGCCCAAATATCCCGCAAAAGACGGTACAATTAACTCTGTTGCTTGAATGTGAGGCAAGCGATCGCTCTCCAGAACCTTCTCCTCTGGAATGCCCAGAATTCTCAGACTTTCCCGCTGAAATTGGTGCTGACAGCTATTCACCAAAAACCAATCAATCTCCGCCAAATCCCTACCGCTGCGCCGCAGCAATTCTATCCTCGGCAAAACGTCAACCATCCAGTGAAAATAGACATTTCCCGACAAACCAGAAAGCACCGCCACGCTACCGTCAATTTGCTTTAAATCTGGAAAGGATTCTAACTGAAAAACGCTGTGTTTTCTCACATCATGCTTTTCACATCCCGGCAACAAACCAGGATAATCTCTAGATACATCAGCCAACAAATAATTGTCAGGAGTAATTACAGCGATCGCCTTACAAATCAGCCAATAATTTTCCTGCGGCACAATCCAAACTCGCCCGTTAGGAATTTGTGCCACAAAAGTCTTTGGCGCATCCACAGGTATCGGTTGCGAGTTAGACAAACGGTAAACCCCCCAACCCAAATGCACCGGATCGAACCACTTAGAAAGTCGCTGCAAACACAGCCCGCAAGTTAAACCCGCACAATCGGAATCTGCCAATTGCGAATTGGCTAGCAAAAATTGGGAATTATGAATATTTTCGCCACAGGCTTCTGGTGCAGATTTCCAAACTACCTCAACATAATTGCCCGCATCCAACTTAGCATTAACCAGCCAATCCCAACTCGATAAATAAATACCGTGAGGATGTTCTAGAGAATTGCGATCGGGCGAGACAAAATTCTCTTTTTTCCACTGTTGCAGATCCCCATAGCCGTGCAATTGTAACTCTAAAACTTTTAGATAATAATCGATCGCCCGTTCCCAATGCCCCTGTTTTTCCAGTAGTTTTGCCAACTCAAAATAAACCTGCGGTAAAGCAGGTTGAATCGTCAAAGCCATGCGGTAAACTGCAACTGCCGCACTGAACCTGTACTGCTGGGCCAAGCAATTTCCCAGACGCCAGTAAATCTCAGTGTTTTTCGGCTGAATTTGCAAAGCTTTTTGATAATAAGCAGCAGCAGATTCATATCCGCCGTACTCTGTTAAAGCATTTCCCAAATGCAAGTAAATTTCTGCTAAATTATCGCTGATTTCAGCAATTGGTAATGGGGCATTGGGCATTGGGCATTGGGCATTGGGCATGGATAATTTTTTCTGCTTCCCCCTTCCCTGTTGTGGAGAATTAATCCGTGTATCCGTGTCAAAATCCGTGTCGAGCCTTCCCTCGGACTTCTTCCCTGTTCCTTCAACATCAGACTCATGCTCGATAATTAATCCGTGTATCCGTGTCAAAATCCGTGTTGTGCCTTCCTTCTTCCTTCCAGTTAGTGCTGTGAGAAATCGATCGCACGCAGCGATCGCCCTTGACAATTCATCATCTTCTACAGCAGCAACTCTGCGCCTTTCTCCCAAACGGCAGTAAGCATCAACAAAATCAGGCTTCAGAGCTATTGCTCGCTCAAAATAAGGCATGGCTTCCGCAATTTTGCCCAAAACCATCAAAGAAAACCCGGCGTCTGTATAGCCCGAAATAAGTTCGGGATTGAGATCGATCGCGCGATCGAAACAAGCAAGCGCCGCCGAATGTTCCCCCTGTATTTGCCACGCTTTCCCCAGATTGTAATGAGCCAAAACCAGATCCGGCTGCAACTCAATAGCTGTGAGGTAAGATGCGATCGCCCGATCGGGATTTTTGTTGAGCAACGCTTGACCCAAATTATTGTGCAGCGTCGCCCAATCTGGCTTAATCTCGATCGCCCGTTGGTAAACCTCGATCGCCTCAGCAGCCCGATCGTCCTTCAGCAAAATCGCACCCAGATTGCTGTAAGCTTCCACGTAATCCGGCGCCAGGGCGATCGCCTGTCGGTAGGTATCAATTGCCGCTTCTAGCTGACTATTTTGCTCTAAAACCACAGCCAGATTGTAGAAAGCAAGTAGATAATTGGGGTTAAGAGCGATCGCAGTTCGGTAACAGTCGATCGCCCCCAACAATTTACCCTGCTTGTGAAAAACATTTCCCAAGTTATAATGAACTTCCGGCCAGTCTGGTTTCAAATCCAGAGCTTGTCGGTAGTGAAAAGCCGCCTCATCCAGCCACGAATACTCGCTGTAAAGTTGACCCAAATAAGCATGAGCCAGAAAAAACTGCGGCGAAATCTCCAAAGCTTGCACAAAAGCGTCTCTTGCCGCCGTCGGATCGCCTTGAGCTTCTAGGATTTCGCCCAAAGTCGTGTAAGCTGAGGGCGAAAACGGTTGAAGTTCGATCGCCCTTTTGCAAAAATTTAGCGCCTCAGTTAACTTCCTTTGATTCAAATAAACTTGGGCTTGCCGGATGTATTCTTCAGTGCTCATTGCTCGCCAGCAGTTGCGGTTTCTTTACCGCTTCAGTAAAACCTAGAAATTCTAATTTAAAAACTTTGTATTTATATTTTGCCCGAGCGGGCGATCAATTAATTTTATCAATAACTGTCGATCGATTTTTTTTAACTGCCCCTGCTTCAGTTCCTGCATTCAATATTTCAACCTCACCCCGCTTGTGGCAGAGTGAGGTTGAAATCCTTTAAAACCACCGGCTTTGTGAGAACAGCCCCGAATCTTATTCAGTGCCGTCCCACAACTGCTAGTCGATTTAGAACAACTCGAAGTTGCTGGAGGTAATCGTCAGGCCAGTCTGCAACTTAGCAACAGTTAGGACTCCGCTGCCGGGGTTGAAGTATAGCAAACCGCTTTGCGGGTCGTAGATCAACTTGTTCGTCGTATTGGCTGCTGGGCTGGACGCGCTGAAACCAGAAATGACTACAAACTCGCTGGCATCGAAGCTGGTGCCCAAACCTGCGAACACACCACCGGATTTCAAGCGGATCTTATCTTCGGCAGGGGTAAAGTCGGTAATCGTGTCTACGCCGTAATCGCCACCGCTGGAGAAGAAGTAGAACGTATCGCTGCCAGCACCGCCGGTCAGGACATCGCTGCCTCTGTCGCCAGAGATAAAGTCATTGCCAGAGCCACCATCGACAGTATCGTTGTCTTTACCGCCGAACAGGCTGTCGTTGCCGTCACCGCCGCTGACAATATCGTTGCCTTGGCCGCCATAGACCGTATCGCTGCCACTTCCGCCGAGTACGGTGTCGTTGCCTCTGTCGCCAGAAAGCACGTCATTCCCATCACCGCCGTCTACGAGGTCATCCCCTTTACCGCCAAAGATCCGGTCGTCGCCAGTGCCGCCAGCTACCACATCGGCGCCGCTGCCTGCAAAGACAGTATCGTTGCCGCCGTCAGTGCCGATACTGTCATTGCCGCCTCCGGAAATAACCAGGTCGTCGCCACCGCCGCTTGAGATGACATCATCGCCCCCAAAAGTCAGGATGATATCGGCTTGGGCGCTGCCGTTCAACCTGCTAGAACCCTGGGTGCCGATAATATCAAGTCCGCCCCCAGAATTTGAAGTAGAACTTGCCGGCTGTGTTGGATTAGTTACCTGTGTCATTTACACTCCTCCTAAAAGATGAATCATTTTTCTACAATACACTTTTCCCTCCAAAGGGATTCAATAAATGAAACCGGACATCGGTTGAGACCCTAATTGACCCGGCTGCTATAAGCTGTCATGTAATTTAAATTGTCAGCAGCGAGCCTGGGATCGCGAGTTGAATCCTGTATTCGTTGAGCAGCAAATATCGGTTGTTTCCTGCTTTGGACTCTCGACTCCATCACTGCCTCCTCTAACACGAAAATATTCCACTTAAACGCTTGCGAGTTTACCATACTGACCGTCGGTCTGGCTAGTCATTTTTAAAACAATAGCCGGAAAATACACAGAGACCATTTTTAATGGGAGTATGCTCTCAAGATTGAGAAGTTCCACCGCAGTCGTTGGCAACTGTCGATCGCCGGAGAGTTCGATCGCCCGCCAAGGGGCTGTAACTGAAGTTGCGATTATTCAGTAGACTCTGGTCAACCAGACTTTTGAGTTCCGGCAATAGTTCCCCAAAAATCAAAATTTTTTAGCTAACTTTCCAAGCCAGCCCGTGCACTTGCGGGTCGTTTTCAATCAAACCCAGGCATAGAAAGCGATTTAAGCCGCTGGCGTTACTGCTTTTAGTCGCCAATTACTTATCTCCAAAACACTCCTGAACGCATTCTTGAGAATCATCAGCTTGATTTTTCAAAAGATATCCCTCGCGATCGACGGAATATTGTATCGAAAAAACCCCGGTTTTTCAACCAAAATAGGTGATTTCAGCAATGAGTGGCGTCCATCCAGACAATCAGACAATCCAGCGCTTGTGTGATGAAGTTGGGATTTCGGTTAGGCCACTAGAGTTCTGACAGTACTGTCAAAGCTGAGAATAAGCTGCAGCGCATCTTAATTGTCTGTTGGTTCGGGACACAATGTCAAACAGAGAAATCTTTTAGCAGCCTCCAGCGACTCTTGAGAGTGACACGCCACCCCGAGCCTGGGTAAGTTTTTATATAATTAGATTTGACAATTTAACTTAACAATATTTTATTTCCAACAAATATCTTCTTGCTAATTCTTAGCTTCGAGCCGATCGTTAACAATTAGCAATTCCCCGAAAATTTCGTTCGGCATTCACACACAAGCTGTACTATTCTCCCTAGCGGTGTGTTTCTAGTTGCGCTGTTGACCCATTGGAATCGATCTGCTTTCGTAGCTGTAGATGTGAGCGTCGCTCTCGAAAATATAATTGATAGAACTAGCTGCATAGTAGGTCAGGGCTAGCAGCGACACTAGATTAAGAATTCGATAAATTGGCTTCTCAGATACTTGGTTCATTTTTTCTCCTACTTTTTGTGCAAATAGCAAATTTGGATACAGTGACGGCACTTTTTTTGAGAAGTTCCTCAAAAATTTAACACCTCTAAAAACTTCTATCGCTCGCGTTTCGCGTTATGAACTCCTGATGCCCGATCGCATAAAACCAGTCCTGCTTGAGATTTCAAAGAGTTGTTGTTGCCTATTTCATATTGCAGTCTCTGCCTTTAATTGTGTATCTAACTGCGGTAAGAGTTAGACAGTTTTGGCGATATCGAACTCTACAATTACCTGTTGATAGCTGCTGCAATTTGAAAATATCTAGTCGCAAAAGCTTGCAAGGCAAGGAGTCTAGCTATTGCTCGACAGCCCGCAAAGATTTTCCAAAATTCGATAAATTGTGTGCAGTGGCCGGAAGTAATAAATATTTTTAACTTGGTTAGCGGCACCTGAAATCTGTCTGAAGTTATACTTTTGCAAGCCACAGACCGTCTTAAGTAGGTAGATGCAAATAAACTGGCATAACGGGAGGGAGGGAGGGCGGGTTTTAACCGCCTGCTAGTAAATATCTTCGCTTAACCCGCCCCGACAAGATATTATGGTTTTTTCGTACCGTTCTACTTACATTGCATATTAAGTTCGATCTTGGTGCAGGTGGCAGATATTTTTTTTTATTAAAAAATTGTTGCGGTCGCTGTCAGACAATTTTGGTCTGACAATGTTGGCTGAGCAGCAGCCTTAAATCACGATGTGACACAAAAAAAGTAGGCGTCATTCGATTTTAGATTTTAGATTTTAGATTTTAGATTTTAGATTGACCCCACGGATCGAGTCGGGGGCTTGAGGATTTTAGATTTTAGATTTTGGATTGATTCCACGGATCGATCGCGTGGCGGGTACCACCTTTGA
>NZ_JAUBRJ010000140.1:0-5354 GCF_036701805.1 Microcoleus sp. N3A4 | reverse complement strand
GCTTCTAACAATGGTGAATTTATCTTAAAATATACTCATCACTGATGAACAGTGTTCAATAAGATGCGTTCCCCCTGGAACTTCAGCCCAATAGCCACCTTCTTCTGCGGGATGAATAATTGCTCTAATTTTCATACATTTTCTCTTTGTGAATTCCTTGTAAATCGGCGGCTAAAGCTCCCCTTCCAGGACTTGTTGGGCTGTCAAGTTCAACTGCGGAAAAGTCGGCGATATCAGCGCTTGTTCCCCTTGAAAAACCCCAACTTCGACATACTCACCTGATTCTAGTCGTAGTACCGCTACTATAGCAATCCTAAATGATTTTCTAGACCTAGAGCAATCCTAATTAATTTTTTCCGTGCAATTATATTTATGTATTTTGGGGAAATCAAATTTATGTTCGTTAGTAAAAAATTCTCTCCAAAAATTTTACAATCTTAAAAGACCTACATAAATACCAATACTTTCTTAAAAAGTTTTTAGCCTGTAACCAAATATCTTCAACGGGATTTTGTTGGGGAGCATTTGGAGCAAATAAAATACAAGTAATTGACCACTCATCAGGCTCTTTGTCACCATTTACTTCTAATAAAAAATCTCTAAATTCGCCATATTTATGATAACTGGCTCCATCCCAAATCAAGATAATCTTGCGATTTTTATATTTATCTTGTAAGTATTTTATAAATTTAACTGTTGATTTTCCATCCCCAGATGGATGGCTCTGAACATGGAATTCTTTGCTTTGATAATTGAGTGCGCCAAAATAAGTTTGTCTATCTTTTTCATTGGTAATTGGGACTTCAATTCTGATTTTTGATTGACCCCAAACATAACCAGTCAGATCGCCATGAAGTAGATGACATTCATCTATAAATAATACTATTATTTGCCCGGCTTCTATGCCAGCCTTGTTTTTGAATAAAATATTGTTAATTTCTTCCGTCTTTTTTTTTACCAGTTCTTCATCAAATTTAGGATTGATTTTTTGAGTTTTTTTCCAACTAATTTTCGCCCGATCGAAAAGTTCATAGTAACTCTGTTTTGATTTATAGATCACACCAAACTCTCGCTCTACATAAGTAACCAGCTCATCTAAATTCCAATATTCTTTATTCTTTAGCCACTCAATTACTTCAGTCTTTTGTAGAGCTGTTAAATACCCTTTTGACCCTTTATGCCCTAGCTTGATTCCTTCGATGCCTTTGGTTTGAAATTGTTTTTTCCAATGACCAACAAAAAATTCACTTACACCGAGAATTTTGCTAATCTCATGGTAGAACTTGCCTTCGACAGCCATCCTTACAGCTATTGCTCGTTTAAGTTCTCTTGCATCGATATCACTTTTAATGAAAGATTCTAATTGAGTTATTTCCTTTTCCATATCTTTGAGGGGCAGTTTTAAGTTATTCATCTTTTTATTCACGATCGAGTATTGCATATAATTGTATCATAGTCTTGATAATCATTTAGGATTGCTATATCTCCTCTTGAGGGTCAACAATCCAATATTCAGGGATACCCCGCGCTGCATATTGAGCTCGTTTACTAATGTAATCGCGATCGCGCCCAACTCTACCTGGACTAACAACCTCGACAACCAACTGAGGAGGTGGCATAGTTTCGGTGATGGTTAGCCTGGTTGCTGTCAGCAAGATGTGTTCGGGGCGCAAAACCACCAAATCTGGGTAGCGGTTAGCTGCGTCGCCCTCCCGCAGGATCGGAACTTGGATTTCGCACATATGTGTTCTGATCAGCCTCAGTGGGATGAACCCGCTACTAGCCAGAGTGAATAGTAGATAGTTAGCAATGAAATTGTTGGGGCCCGATTCTGGTGGCAATGTTACTAACTCTCCATCAATTAATTCGTAGCGGTTGTCGGTGTCGTCCTCATAGGTGAGGTACTCTTCAAAGGTAAGTTTTTGTTTGTGGGCTTGTGTCATATTTTACCTTCCAGGATTGCTATTGTTATTAAAATGTTTACACATCCGAGGGAAGCGGCGGTCGCAGTGATTTTCATTAAATTAACAAGCTGGGTAGCACTGTTTCAATTATATTATAAGGCGGCATCTGAGAGGTTTTCTTCAAATAGAAGTTTCACAGGGATGTCACAAATAACTTTTTTTCACGATCGGCTGCAAAAGCAAGACAGGCTTTGATGTCTGGGGAAGTTAGTTCGGAAAAATCTTCGAGAATTTCTGCTTCCGTCATGCCACCTGCGAGATATTCTAAGATATCGTAGACGGTGATTCGCATTCCCCGAATACATGGTTTGCCACTGCGTTTTCCCGGTTCAATTGTGATGATGTCGTGGTAGTTCATAAAGCAATATTTTGTACTAATAAGCGTAATTATAACTGCAAATAATCCTGGTTGGTTTAGGTCAGGATTTCAGGTTTGAGCAAGTAGGGATAAAAAAAGAACCCTGACGTTGAAAGTAGCCAAGGCGGATCAGTTTTCTCATGGTCTGCGGCAAAAGCAAGACAGGCTTTGATGTCTGCCGAATTTAGTAGGTTTTCCACCAATAAGACTCCAAAATTGGTGGCAGTCCGATCGACACAGGGCGATCGGCTCGATATCACGGACGGCTGACATGGGTGGCACGGCTCCAAAATTGCACCATTTAGGGCGGTCTAGGGGGTTTTGGGGTGGATTTGCACATCTGGCACGGCTGGCACTGCCACAATCGCACCCTAGACGCTCTCACGGTTGCACCCTAAGCACTGGCACGACTGGCACGGTCGGAGTGTTGCGGGTCTAGCGCGGTCGCAGCGGTCGGAGCGGTTGCAGCGGTGGGAGTGTTGGCACAGTGCCAGCGGTCACATACAGAAAACCCGCCAGAGTCCGGTTTTAGCTGGTTCTATAGTATGTCGCTGTTTACGTTAATGGTTGATGTAGCTTTGGTGGTTTCATTTTTCATATTAAAAATATTTTGTGCTAAACTACTTTTATGTAATTTAGGAAACAACCGTATGATTGAGTATATTGTATTGATACCTTCCCTTCTTAAAGTGGACAACGATGAAATAGCACAAGAAGAACCGACTCTTATGGAAGTTGCAAGATACAATTTTGATTTGGGTTTGCAATTAGACGATAAGATTGCAATTAGAGATATTACATACGGAGATAAAATATTCTCGTTTACTGGTGCTGTTGTTGACGTGTTGAAAGTTATCAAACAAAATAAAGAAAAAGTTCATAAAAACGATAACGATATATTCAGAATAGAGGTCACTATAGAAATTGATGATAAAGAAGATATGTCCGAAATTCGAGATATTGTTAAGGGGTTGAATCCAGGTAAATTTAAAGACTAATTTTTAGAATATAGGTAATTACGGTTGTAATTACCTTTTTTTAACACACTTATTTGTAAACCTTTCACGGTTTGAATCTGGAAATATATTTAGGATGAAAAGTATATGTCGGTATTGTTGTTTATAATTTCGCTAATAGTAGGGTTAGTAGTAACGGCTGTTATTAATCGATTAATGGCGTTATTTTATTGTTTTCTACTTGTTGTTTTTGGAATATGGCTTTTAATATTTTATTGGGAATCTCTATTTCCATTTATACAGTTTTTATTATTCTTGGTTGGATTCATACTTGGTATTTGTTTAGTTGTGATATTAATGTATATTAGTATTTTATTAATTGCTGTAGGTATCACGCATTTAAAAAACTATTTAACAAAAAATAAGAATGATGATCGTTGACTACCAAACTCTCAAAAATATCTTATTCGGATGAAACTGTAGTATTTATAAGCTTTAGGTCAGGAAATTACCGTTTCCTGATTTAGTAAAGTAACGTGCCGGATATTTGTTGGTCTTCTTAACTGGTTCCCAGGCTAGAGCCTGGGAACCGAGATCCAGAGGCTCTAACTGTTTTCTTGGACATTTCACGACAATCTCATGCAAACGAGTAGTTATATCCATCGCTGCGATGAACAGGCTTAAGTTGATTCCGAGAAACGCTAATCACGCTATCGTTTACCCGAATATCAAAATTACCTTTGAACCTAGTGGTTTTAATTCTTTTGCATTTAACCCCTTGATGTTTTCCACCAATTACCGAAACAATGTCTCCAGTATTCCAGCCTGCGACCTTTTTCTTTGGTTTATACCCCGAACGCGGAAACCCATATTTGTCAGTCTGCACGACTTGACGACTTCCCCAGCCCATCGCCTTAATTAGCAACGGTTGATTGATAGTTAAAGTCAAACCTTGACTTACATCTCCACAACAGGCAGCATCGATCCAATGAGCCTTTGGGAACTTCAAATTAGTCCGATTGAACTTCGTCAAAGAACCGCGTCCTACATAAATAGGTTCAATCGCTGTAGCCTTCAGAGCTTGGAACAAAGCGGACTTGGTTGCGTTAACCGCTGCTGCGTCCTTCAATGGTGCTTTAGCTTGACTCATTATTTTCTTAAGAACTTCGGGCTTTTTCTTAAGAAAATCCTTAATATCTTGAGTCCCCTTTTTGAGGTTGCATTTTTCGCAAGCTAAGCAAAGGTTGGAAACGCGATTGCTGCCGCCCTTGGCGCGTGGGTTAATATGCTCGACTTGCAGCGGTAAATTTTCACTACCACAGTAAGCACACTCCCGATTCCACTTTTCGAGTAGGTACTGTCTAACCTCGTAACCTTGTAATTCCCCTTGCTGATATTCAACGCCGGAAATCTCTGGATTTTGCATTTTTTGAGTGTCAAAACTTACTAACTCGAAAGCAATTGATTGGAGGGGTGCTAGCTTGCGAAGGCGAGAAACCCATGTCATAGTCGTTAACACTCGGTGCTGCAAGCTCGGAGGCAACCAGCCTTTCGGGCGAGTACGATTCAAGAATCTCGCTTTTCGATAACGAGTTTTGCGGTTACCGCGGCTGCGCCGGACGCCCCGACGGGTTTCAAGTCGAGACTTGATAGCTTGACCCCGATGGGTGAGTTCAGCGCCCCAAATGACCTGGGTTCCCTGAACCAAAGCTATGCCAGTAGTCTTGCTACCAGGGTCGATGCGGATTTCAATTGGTTCTGGTAGATCGTTGACCGATTTTCCCAGAATAATTGTAAACGGGTACAATCTAAAAACCTTTGCTTTGCCTGCATTCAATAGCTTTCTAGCTATCACTGGCAGGCACGGAGTTAGAGGTTTTTTGTCAGCGTCAAGTACGAATACTTGATTGGGGGTTTTAGACATGGTTGCGTCTATTCCTAATTAGTAAAGGTTGCCTCGGCATAGTTATTAGGCGGTACTTTCTCCACAGCACTGGCTTTACAACCCACATTCCGCAGGTCTTTAAATAGAATTGATGGTTATAAATTTTAAAAATTCAACCCTGAAGTGATTAC
>NZ_JAUBRJ010000139.1:0-5394 GCF_036701805.1 Microcoleus sp. N3A4 | reverse complement strand
CGATCGTCTCGCTCGCGGCATATCGCGAGCGAGACGATCGCACGCTATATTATCCAAATATATTATTCCGATGCAACCCTCCATGATATAAGTTGGCACTGAAGGCTTGAGCTTTGTTAGTATTGGCTTGAAAAAGCTCAAGTCCGCAACTGCAAAACCAAGAGCCAGTATGTGTATCGATCCCACAGAGCTCGATCGACCTCTCGAAACCAGCGAAGCATTAGTAGCAGAGCAAAAAGCAAAAATTCGACAACTCGAAGAGCATTTGCAGCAGCAGAGAGAATTGTGTGAGAAATTAGAAGCACAACTCAAAGCAGTCGAAAATGCTGGCTTTTCGGTTTCTGCAACTGAATCCGATATCACTGAGGACGATCGCATTCAGTTAATCGCATCTCTGGAAAAAAGCCAGGAAATGTATCGAACTCTCATCAAACATTATCCGAATGGCTCGGTGTTTTTGTTCGATCGCGATTTGCGCTATACTCTGGTTGACGGCCAAGGTTTAGCACTAGCTGGTTTGTCCAAAGAACAGTTGGAAGGCAAAACATTGTGGGAAGTATCGCCACCAGAAGATTTGCCACTTTTTGAGACTACATATCGCGCGGCTTTAGCAGGAAAAGAGAATGCTTTTGAATATAAATACGGCGATCGCGTTTATTTAACAACAATTGCTCCAGTCAAAAACGACCGGGAAGAAATTTTTGCAGGAATGGTCGTTACTCAAGATATTACCGAAAAAAAACAGGCAGAAATAGCCCTGGAAGAAATCACAAATCAGCTAGAAATTAAATATCAAAAGCGCACTGAAGACTTAAAAACAGCCAACAATCAATTGCAAGAAGAAATTATCTATCGCGGGCGCGCCGAAAAAGCTCTGCGGGAAAGCCAGGAACAGCTAGAATTGTTTTTCTCTCAATCTTTAGATGGCTTTTTCTTTATGATGCTGGAGGAACCCGTGCACTGGGACGATACAGTTGACAAAGAAAAAGTTTTGGATTACGTATTTACTCGCGGGCGGGTAACGAAGGCAAACGATGCTTTAATAGCTCAATACGGATCTATTAGGGAAGAGTTTATTGGCCGCACGCTTGACTCTTTTTTCTTCCACAACTTGACTGGCGGCAGAGAGATAATCAGGCAATTTTTTGATGCTGGCCGAATTCACATCGAAAATGACAATCGCAAGTTTGACGGGGATATAATTTGGGTGGAAGGCGACTATATTTGCATTTACGATTCCCACGGCAGAATCCTCGGGTATTTTGGGGTGCAGCGCGATATTAGCGATCGCAAAAAAACAGAAGCGACCATCAGAGATAGCGAAGAACGCTTTCGAGCAACCGTCGAACAAGCGGCAGTCGGCATTACCCACCCCGACAAAACAGGCCACTATTTGCGAGTCAATCAAAAATTCTGCGAGATAGTGGGATATACTGCGAGCGAACTGCTGTCGCGAACTTGGATGGACGTTACTTACCCAGAAGATATAGATGCAGATTTAGAACAAAACAAGCAATTATTTGCCGGGGAAATTGACAGTTTTAAAATGGAAAAACGCTTGCTGCGTAAAGACGGCACTGTAGTTTGGGTAAATATTACAGTATCGCTAATCAAAGAACCGCTGAGCGGGGCAATTTACAATGTAGTAGTGACAGAAGATATTAGCGATCGCAAACAAGCTGAGGCAGCACTAAAAGAGAGCGAAGAAAGGTTTCGACAGCTAGCAGAAAACATTGAAAGCGTGTTTTGGATGGTAAACGTTCAACCCCAGGAAATTATTTATATCAGTCCGGGTTACGCAAAAATTTGGGGCAGAAGCTGCGCTGATTTGTATGCTTACGGCAGCTTTTTTACAGAGTCCATTCATCCAGAAGATCGCGAGCGAGTTATTGCTACCTTCACTAAAAAAATTGAGTCTGAAGAGGATATCGAATATCGAATTGTCAGGCCGGACGGCAAAATTCGCTGGATTCGCGCTCGGGCTTTTCCGATTAGAAATCAAGCTGGTCAAGTTTACCGCATCGTTGGCATTGCAGAAGATATAAGTGAACGAAAACAGGCAGAAAACACCATCCGTGAAAGTGAAGAACGCTTCCGCCAACTAGCAGAAAATATCCAAGATTCCTTCTGGCTGATGTCTGCTGAATTCACCGATTTATTGTATCTGAGTCCAGCTTACGAAAACATCTGGGGGCGCAGCCACGAAGAATTATATGCCGAACCCTTAAAAATGATGGAGTGGGTGCATCCAGAAGATAAACATTTGTTGGAAGAGGCAATGGGGCGAGTGTTGCAGGGCGAGTCCACCAGTACCGAATATCGGATTTTTCGGCCAGACGGCACAATGCGCTGGGTGTGCGATCGAGCTTTTTCCATTTACGACGAAGCGGGCAAAATTTACCGCATCGCGGGTATTGGCGAAGATATCAGCGATCGCAAATTGACCGAGGCCCGCATCCAAGCAGCACTCCGCGAAAAAGAAGTATTGCTCAAAGAAATTCACCACCGAGTCAAAAATAATATGCAGGTAATTTCCAGCTTGCTGCAACTTCAAGCTCAATACATTGAAGACGAATCCACGCTAGCTTTATTTGAAGAAAGCCAGACCCGCATCCATTCAATGGCTCTGATTCACGAGCAACTGTATCAATCCGAACATCTCGATCGCATCGACCTTCCCCCCTACGTCGAAAACTTGGTTGCTAATTTGTATCAATCTTTTGGTTGTGGCAACACTGCAATCCAATTCAATCTCAAAGTTGACCCCATTTATTTAAACATAGAAACAGCAATTCCTTGCGGTTTAATTATTAACGAATTGGTTTCTAATTCCTTAAAATATGCTTTTACCAAAAATTTAGCAGGTTTAATTACTATTAAATTTTCCGAAATAAATTCTCAGCAATTTCAATTAATTATTCAAGATAACGGTAGCGGATTTCCGGCGGATTTTGACGTAGAAAAGACTGAAACATTAGGATTGCGATTAGTGAGAATGTTGGCTTACCAATTAGAGGGGACTATTGCCATTGACAGTCAGTGTGGGATTTGCTATAATTTAAATTTTAAACAGTTAAATTATCGGCAGCGAATTTAAGGAAAAATGAACCCTATAAAAATTTTGGTTGTAGAAGACGAAGTTATTGTAGCGCAAGACATAGCAGGTCGATTAAAAAAAATGGGATATGCAGTAACAGCTACAGTTTCTTCAGGAGAAGAAGCAATTCAAAAAGCTATAGAAAACCCGCCAGATTTAGTGTTGATGGACATCGTGCTTAAAGGTGACATGGACGGGGTAACAGCGGCAGAAAAAATCCGAACCAATATGAATGTGCCGACAGTATTTTTAACAGCTTATGCCGACGATCAAACGCTGCAAAGAGCGAAACTTACAGATCCATTCGGTTACATTATCAAACCATTTCAACAAAATGATTTGCGGGTGGCGATCGAGATTGCCTTGCACAGAAACGAAATCGAAACCAAGATGCGAGAATCTCTCAAAACTTCCGAAGCAGCCAGAGAGTCGGTGGAAGAAAAATCGCACCGCCAAAACCATTATATTTCAATGGCCGCTCACGAATTGCGGAACCCGCTCAACGCGATTTTAATCTCTGCAGAACTCCTAGAGCTCGATCGAACTCGCAGCAGTGACGAATCCCAAGTTAGAACCCTGCGGCTGGTGCACTCAGCTACCCAAAAGATGAACCAGCTAATCGACGATATGCTGTTCATGGGGCGAGCAGAAGCAGGCCAACTCAAATGCAATCCATTACCGATAAATTTAGTCGAATTTTGTCAAGACTTGCTCCATCAATTGCAGTTAGGAAATGAAGCCAAGCACAAACTAACATTAATCCCGTCAGATGTTACCAGCGCGATGTTAGATCAACAATTGCTGCACGGCATTCTCTCCAACTTAATCGTCAACGCCATCAAATATTCCCCAAACGGCGGGAAAATCACCTTGGAATTGGAATACCGTCAAGCAGGCGAGGGAGACAAAGAAGCTATTTTCTGCTTATCTTCTCAGTGTTTGTTTGCCAATGCCCAATTTACAAATATTAACTCCCCCTTACTAATTATCCGCATCCGAGACGAAGGTATCGGCATCCCCGAAACCGAAGTAGGGAAAATATTTGAAATGTTCTACCGCTGCAAGAATACTGGGAAGATTAAAGGTAACGGTTTGGGATTAACAATTGTTAAAAAAGCTGTGGAATTGCAAGGAGGTGCGATCGCCTGCGAAAGCAAAATGGGCGTTGGTACTACCTTTACAGTCTGGCTTCCTTATGTGGCGCTTTCCTTTAAGACTCAATTGTCAAAGACTTAAATGCCAGGCAACGGAGAACACGGCAATGCCGTTTCCCTACCCCAAAATAATCATGAGTCGGACACGGCAATGCCGTTTCCCTACCCCAAAATAATCATGAACCCTTGATGAGAGATGTAACCATCGCCCGATTAATTGTAGGGACACGGCAGTGCCGTGTCCTGACTTTGGGTAATATCAATTCCGATGCCACTAATCAAAGTTTTGCAAAATCCATTCAACCGCCGCCGTTAAATTTGCTGCAATAAAATCCGGTTTAGTATGGTGCTGATACTCCCCGCTCAACACGCTTTCTCCGTAACCAGTCTGCACCAAAATACCAGTACAGCCGGCATTGTGAGCCATATCAACATCAGTCGCTTTATCCCCCACCATAAAACTATTTCGCAAATCTAAATCCTGTTCCCAAGCCGCCGCTACCAACATCCCCGTATTCGGTTTTCGCCAAGTTGTATACCGCGTAAATTCTGGGTTGGTTCCGCCTTCTGCTTCGCTCAAATAAGGACAGTAATAAAGAGCATCTAACTTGGCTCCTGCTTCATTTTCTAATAGCTGACAAAGGCGTTTGTGCAAAGCTTCTACGTGGCTAACCGGATAATAATTCCTCGCCGGACCGGATTGATTGGAAACCAAACAGCAAAATATTTGTCGGTCATTTAAACGGCGTACAGCTTTGGCTATTCCTGGGATTAAATGCAAATCTTCTACTTGGTGAATGTAACCGGCTTCGATGTTGAGAACGCCATCTCTGTCAAGAAATACTGCTCGTTTCATGGTTGTATTGTTTTTGATATAATATAAAACTCGGTGGCATCGGAATTGATATTACCCACAGTCAGGACACGGCAATGCCCAAGGCGTGTCAACTTAAGCTTTTCGTCCGCTAGTCCTCCCGCCTACCCGCCAGTCCGCCAAGGAATGAATTCCCTGTCTAATAGCCAAAGTCCTCTAAAAGAGGACTGAATCATTCATTAGTCCTCTTTTAGAGCGTTCCACCGGCGTCGCACGCCGGTTATGAATAAAAGAAACAGTAAAGCTAGCCCAAAAGTTGCCAGCGATCG